>JBFEXY010000030.1:0-15219 GCA_041562415.1 Woeseiaceae bacterium | reverse complement strand
TGGATCGGTGGACGGGTCCAGAGCGCCGCGGCCCAATTTTCGCTGGACCAGGTGAGCATTGGTGTGCGTGAGCCATTCTCAATGTCCGGCCGTCTCGAGTATCGGCGAGATCCGGACGGCTGGCTCGCGGCCGTGGATGATTTTCAGATCGGCAGTGCATCGGGAACCTGGCCCGAATCGTCGCTCAAGCTCGAGACGAGTGTTGACGATGAAGGTTCCATAGTGATGTTGGATGCACGGGGCGATTACTTCAATCTTGCCGATTTGCGCTTGTTCTCGCCGTTGCTTGCTGACGAACAGGAACAGATGATTGATGGGCTTGCGCCCGACGGCATCGTTCGGAACCTGGTGGCCACGGTCTCCGATATCCATACGGACTCGCCGCGCTATGCGATATCGGCGGACCTCGATAATGCAGGGATCGCAGCAAATGACGATCGCCCCGGCGTCCGCGGGTTCACGGGCCGGCTGCGCGCCGACTGGTCGGGCGGGAGGCTCGAGATAGGGTCGCAGGACATGGTTGTCGATCTCGGCAGCCATCTTACCGAGTCCATACCGGTAGACCTGGCCAGCGGCACGGTTATCTGGCGTCGCAGCGGCGAGCGAATCACCGTTCTATCGGACAACATCGCGATCAGCAATGCCGATCTCGATAGCCAAAGTAACATCCAGGTCATCCTGGACAAGGGGAAGGCACCCGTCATTGATCTCGTGTCCCGATGGAGTATCAGCGATATCGGTTCCGCGAAGCGTTTCATTCCCGCACAGGTGATGCACCGCAAGCTCTATGACTGGTTCCAGTATGCGCTGGTATCCGGAAGTATTCCCAACGGAACGACGCGTCTTTACGGTCCGCTCGACAAGTTCCCGTTCGATGGTGGAGAGGGGCGCTTCCTGCTGGAAGCGAATGTGCGTGACACGAACTTCAAATTTCTGCCGGACTGGCCGGCGGCTGAAATCATCGACATGGACGTGGTCCTCGACAACACGCGTCTCTACACGGTACGAAATCGGTCAATCAATCGAGGCAGGGAGGTCGTCGATGCGGAAGTCGAGATCGACGACCTGCGCAAGCCGGTACTGACCATCGACTCATACTCCACCGGCACGCTGGAGTCGCTTTACAACTACGTGCAGAGTAGCCCGGTCGCGAAAGTATTCGGCGGTCATCTGAGGCGAGTCAGGGTGTCCGGCGATGCAACATTCAAACTCGATCTCATGGTGCCGATAACTGACTGGCGCCAGTTTACGTTCAGCGCTCGCATCGTCAGCACCGGGGGCAACCTGCAGATCGAAGGCTTCGAACCACCCGTGACCGGACTCAACGGTGTCGTGAACATCGACCGCGAGAGTGTCACGAGTGAGGCCCTGGGCGGTGTGTTCCTCGGCCGCCCCGTACAGATCGAACTCTTCGATGCGCCTGGTGAATTGTCCGAGTTCCAGGTGATTGCGCGTGGCCGCGGTAGCGTGGACGCGCAAGGCCTCATCGACGGCCTCGGGTTGCCCGTCGCGGGTCTGGTCGAGGGCGAGACAGATTATGCCGTCGACCTCCTGTTTCCGCGCGGCGGCAACGAAGAGCCCACGCCGTTCACGGTTCGGTTGAGGAGCGACCTGGTCGGCCTTGCGGTCGCGCTCCCGGAACCATTCCTGAAGCCGGCATCCGAGGTCGCGAGTATCGAGGGCGATATTGCGTTCATACCCGGCGGCCAACGCATCGAGAGCCGCGGGGCAGCCGACGGCGGCTTGAGCTGGAATATCGTCTTCACGCAGGATGGCGGGCTATGGGACCTCGAGCGGGGCACGCTGGCGCTGGGCGGCGAGACGCTCGCCGCCGCCGAGACGCGCGGTCTGCACATACGAGGAAATGTAGAAAATGTCCGGCTGGATGAGTGGCTCCGACTTTCCCGCGGTGACGAGAAGCGTACCGGCGCGGCCGATCGCATCCGTTCTATTGACGTAAATGTCGATAGTCTGCGCCTGCTCGGCCAGCACCTGGAGAATCATCAGGTCCGGGTCGATCGCAGCGCTCGCGACTGGCTGGTTCAGTTCCAGGGCGAGCAGGTGACGGGCTCCGCATTCGTGCCGTACGACTTTGGATCGAATCGAGCCGTCGTGCTCGATATGGAGCGGTTGGTACTCCCGGGCGACAGCGAGCAGGAGGTCGGTGCGGACCGTCAGCAGATTGATCCCCGGACATTGCCGCCGATTACGGTCAAAGCCGGGGAGTTTGCTCTGGGCAATCGATTCCTGGGGGCTGTTGAAACGCAATTTTTGCGGACGGATGAGGGCCTCGTTGCCGAAACGTTCGTCGCTCGGGACGAAACCTTCGAGGCTAACGGCAGTGCCCGCTGGGTCGCAGAACCAACCGATCCGAGCGGGTACCGCAGCTATCTGATGGCGACGCTTACAAGCACAGACGTCAGCAGGACGATGCGGCGCCTCGACTACGCGCCGGGCATCGTCAGCGACGACATGACGATGCTGTTCGATGTGAGCTGGTCGGGTGGGCCGCGAACCGACGTATTCGAGACGCTCGACGGGGATGTGCAAGTGCGCTTCGGTGCCGGTCAGCTCGACGAGATCGAACCGGGCGCAGGACGCCTGTTCGGGCTGATGAGTATTGTTGCCCTGCCGCGGCGGCTGTCGCTGGACTTTACTGATGTATTCGACAAGGGTTTCGGTTTTGACACGATCGACGGTACGTTCCGCATCGTCGACGGGGAAGCCTATACGTGCAACCTTTCACTCGAGGGTCCTGCCGCCAATATCGCCATCATCGGCCGCGCCAGCCTGACGGATCTCGAATACGAGCAGGCGGCCGTCGTGGCGGCAAACTTCGGCAATACGCTGCCCATGGTGGGCGCCGTGGTTGCCGGGCCCCAGGTTGCGGCCGCCCTGCTGATCTTCTCGCAGATATTCAAGAAGCCGCTGCAGGAGATGGGTCAGGTGTATTACGCGATCGATGGGCCCTGGGATGACCCCATAATCGATAGTACGGGCGCCGCGGGTTTCGCATCGCGAGCCGAACTGGCAGGTTGCATCCTTGATTCGGAGTAGAATCCGGTGACCAGGGAACGGCGGACAGGGAACACATCGTGCGAGTAGCAGCAATCCAGATGAACAGTGGCGCAGATTCGGAGCAGAATCTCCAGCTCGCCGCGCAGCTGTTGTCTGACGCTGCTGCCGACGGTTGCGTGCTTGCGGTGCTGCCCGAAAATTTCGCGCTGATGCCGGAGCGCGGCCGCGACAAGTCGAAGCTCGCAGAGCAACCGGGCGCAGGCCCGATACAGGATTTCCTCGCCGAAACCGCGGCCAGGCACGGCATGTGGATCATCGGCGGCAGCATGCCGCTCGAGTCACCCGAGCCTGGGCGTGTCTACGGGGCCTGCATCGTTGTCGACGATCGCGGCGATACTGAAGCCATTTATCGCAAGATCCACCTCTTCGATGTCGACCTGCCGGACAGGGAAGAGTCCTATCGCGAGTCTCACTCCATGTATCCAGGGAACGAGCCTATGACGGCCGATACACCGGCAGGGCGCGTCGGGTTGACGGTCTGCTACGATCTGCGTTTTCCCGAGCTGTTTCGGATCCTGGTGGACGATGGCGCAACCGTCTTCACGGTTCCCGCCGCGTTCACGGCCGTAACGGGCGCCGCGCACTGGCATACGCTGCTCAGAGCCCGCGCTATCGAGAACCTCGCATACGTCATCGCTCCGGGGCAGTTCGGTACGCACCCGGACAACCGGGAGACCTACGGCCACTCGATGATCGTGGATCCGTGGGGACGGATACTCGCCGAACAGCCGTCAGGAAACTGCGCGGTCATGGCCGACATTGAACCAGGGTCCCCGGGCGAGCTGCGCGAGAGCTTTCCGGTCCTGGCGAATCGGCGCCTTTAGGAGTAACAGTTGAGCAACGAAGTAGATCCAATCGAGTCGGTAATGGCGGACATGCTCGCCCCGGCCGGGCTGGAGGAGCGGCATCTCAGCAGGACGCTCGGCAGCATCCTGCGCGGTGGCGTCGATTATGCCGACCTGTATTTCCAGGTGTCGCGGCAGGAGAGCTGGACCCTGGAAGACGGGATCATCCGCGAAGGCAGCTTCAACCTCGATCAGGGTGTCGGTGTGCGTGCCGTGAGCGGCGAAAAGACCGGCCTTGCCTATTCGGATGAACTCATGCTGCCCGCTCTCGAGCAAGCCGCAGGCGCCGCGCGCGCGATAGCGAGGCAGGGCGAAAGCAGGCGGGTGCCCGCATGGCAGCGGGGTGACGCGGCACCCCTGTATCCCGGCACCGACCCGACCACCAGCGTGCCCGACGCCGAAAAGACGGCGTTGATCACCCGTATCGATGCTGCGACACGCGATCTCGATTCGCGCGTCGAGCAGGTGATCATCAGTATGACCAGCGGCCAGGATCTCGTGCTTGTTGCAGGCTCGGACGGTACTCTCGCCGCTGATGTGCGGCCGCTGGTGCGATTCAACGTCAGTGTAATCCTCGAGCATAACGGGCGCAGGGAGCAGGGCTATGCCGGCGGCGGTGCGCGTTCCGACCTGCGCTATTTCCTTGCGGGCGACCGGCCGTTGGAATATGCGCGGGAGGCCGTGCGCCAGGCTGCCGTGTCGCTCGAGGCGGTGCCGGCGCCCGCCGGAACGATGCCCGTCGTGCTCGGCCCGGGGTGGCCGGGAATCCTTCTGCACGAAGCGGTTGGCCATGGACTGGAAGGAGACTTCAACCGCAAGGGAACCTCCGCGTTCTCGGGCAGAGTCGGCCAGAAGGTCGCGGCCCCGCACTGCACTATCGTCGATGACGGTACATTGCCAAACCGCCGTGGTTCACTCGCGATCGATGACGAGGGCACACCCGGTCGGTATAACGTGCTCGTCGAGGACGGTGTGCTCAAGGGCTACATGCAGGACAAGCTGAACGCCCGCCTGATGGGCGTTGCCCCTACCGGCAATGGCCGCCGGGAGTCGTACGCGCACATGCCCATGCCGCGCATGACCAATACCTATATGCTTGCGGGCCCCCACGACCACGACGAGATAATCGCGTCAGTAAAGAAGGGCCTGTATGCACCGAATTTCGGAGGAGGGCAGGTCGACATTACGTCAGGCAAGTTCGTGTTCTCGGCAAGCGAGGCGTATCTCATCGAAAACGGTACCATTACGGCACCCGTCAAAGGCGCAATGCTGATCGGAGACGGCCCGGACGCGCTGACGAAGATATCCATGGTGGGCGACAATCTGCAGTTGGATGGCGGCGTCGGCACCTGCGGCAAGGAGGGCCAGTCTGTTCCTGTCGGTGTCGGTCAGCCGACCCTGAAAATCGATGAGCTGACTGTCGGCGGAACCGCCTAGGCCAGCCAGTCGTCTCCGGCGGCACGAAGGCGTCGCTGGCGTCACACGACCGCGGGTGTCGCCGCGATGCGACTATTGACATAAGAGTAGTTTCGCGCGGATTTTCAAGGCTTGTGAGGCGTTTCACCGCATCGTCTTGTGAGCTGCGGTATTGTTCCGGGCGTCTCAACCTGGAAGAGAAATCATGGCGTTCGAGAGCACAATAACCGAAAAAGACATGGATGCTGGTTCGCAGATGCTGGCGCAGGGAATCCGTCGTGATCAGGGCGATTTCGAGCCCGATCTGTCGGTCGATGGCCTTTCCGATTCGATACTCGCAAGACTGCTTCGCCTTTTCCGCCTCGCCTGAAGATACCGCCTGCGGCAAACCGTCCGGGCCTACTGGACGGCAGCGCGGTGGCTGTGGACAATGGGATGCCCCGGAGTTCCATTTCAGGCGCCATGTGGATTTCGAAGCCAATCTACGAGAGCTTGCCGTACTTCTACCTGCTCGTCGGCGTCATCGCGCTATCCGCCTCGATGTATGTCAACCACTGGCACTGGCCGACGATCTGTTTCGTGACGGGCGTTATGTGCCTGGTTGGAGGCCTGGTGGTATTACTGAAACGGCGTGATTCGCGCGTTACGCAAAAGCGCGGCGGCTAGCCGGCTAACCCTGTTTCTGGCTTACGGGGGCTTCTTTGACTACGGGAGGCACGTCCTCGTGCGTGTCCTCGAAGTCCTCTTCCGCCCCGGCCTCCGCGCCAGCGCCGATGTTCGTGTAAACGAGTTCATGAACGCCGAGTGAAATGATGTCACCGCTGGCAAGTTCACGCTTCTTCACCTGAGCTTCCCCGATAAACACGCCGTTGGTGCTGTTCAGGTCCTCGATAATGCACCTTTCGGTGTCGCAAACGAGCTGCAGGTGGTGGCGGCTGACGAACTTGCTCTTGATATAAATCTCATTGTCGGGGGAGCGGCCGACGATAATCCGTCCCGGCGGAAACGTACGTATCGACTCGGTTTCGCCATTCGTCCTGACCTCGATCTGCATGACGTGCGATTCGGTACCGGGACGCCGACTGGCGATCTGCTGCAGTTGTTCGTAGACGCCGGTATTACTCTCGTGCTCATCCCAGTCGAGTTCGGTGACGGCGGCCATGACGTCGTCGACCGTCGCAGCCGGCTTGCTGTCGGCGAATGCGCACAGCAAAGCCGTATCGCAAAGCGTGTTTATCAGGCGCGGCACGCCGCCCGTGTATCGATAGATCACATCCATCGCATCTGCGGCGATCAGGTCTTCCGAAGTCGCGCCAGCAACCCTCAGGCGGTGATTGATGTAGGCTCGAGTATCGTGCTTATCCAGCGCGCCGAGGTGGAACCGCAGGCGAACGCGCTGGGCAAGCTGCTTGAGCTTGGGAGAGTCGAGTTTCTCTCTTAGTTCCGGCTGTCCGGCCAGGATGATGCGCAACACTTTTTCCTTGTGCGTCTCGATGTTCGACAGCATGCGGATTTCTTCGAGTACCTTTAGCGACAGGTTTTGCGCTTCGTCAACGATCAGTACGACCTTCTTGTCGTTCGCATACTGTTCGATCAGGAACATGTTGAGCATGTCGAGCAATTCGACCTTGCGCTTATCAAAAGGTTTGAAGCCGAATTCCGTTAACGTGGCCTGCAGGAATTCCGTTGCGGTTAGCTGGGTCTGCGAGACCACGGCGTATACGACGCTGTCGTCGAGTTCCTCGAGAAACGACTGCAGCAGCGTGGTCTTTCCGGAGCCGATTTCACCGGTGATGATGACGAAGCCGTCGGCCAGCCAGATCGTGGACTCCATGTAGGCCTTGGCCCGCGAATGCTGCTTGCTCCAGTAAACGAAAGCCGGATCGGGCGTCAGCCGGAAAGGCTGTTCTTTGAGTTTGAAGTGCTCGAGGTATGACATCTCGGTCGCTTGTCTCGGTGGTCAGGTGTTTTCTGTGGTCGTTCAGGAGCTTGCAGCGCGTAACTCGTGCAGTTTACCTGCTTTTACCCACCTTCGGCCATTACCGGGTCGCGCGATCAGGGGTCGACTGCGTCACACTTTCGCTAGAAATGTCTCTACCTGCTCGAGGCGATCGTCTCGTTCCGGGGCCGAGTCCGCTACGACCGTGATATGGCCGAGCTTGCGTCCCTCGCGAGGACTCTTGCCATAATCGTGCAGCCAGCAACCGGGTATCGCCAGCTTTCGTGCGACTTCCGGGATCTCGCCTATCAGGTTAAGCATGCCGGCATGGCCCCGGCACGAGGTCGGCCCCAGTGGCTGATTCGTAATCGCACGCAAATGATTTTCAAACTGGCTGGTCTCGGCACCCTCGATCGTCCAGTGCCCGGAATTGTGCACGCGCGGAGCGAATTCGTTCGCGAGCAACCGGTCCCCGACGACAAATAACTCGAGTGCGAGCACGCCAACGTAGTCGAGTCGGGCGAGCAGGGAGTCCATGTAGACTTGCGCCTTCTCCGCCAGGCCGGGTGCATCGACAGGTGCGCGAGATCGCCGCAATATGCCCGCGGCATGTTCGTTGTGCGTCAGGGGATACATTGCAGTATCGCCGCCGCCGGCTCGTACGCCGATGGCCGAGACCTCGTAGTCGAAGTCCAGCCACTCCTCGGCTATGAGCGCCGCGCCGGCCAGTTGCCGCCAGGCGGAATCAATATCGGCCATGGTTTTCACGACGTACTGACCCTTGCCGTCATAACCGAAGCGGCGAGTCTTGAGAACCAATGGCAGCCCGATCGAATCTACCGCCTCGTGCAGGTCGTCCAACGAGTCAATCCTGCGGTAACGCGGCAGGGGGATCTTCAGTTCGTCGAACAGGCGCTTCTCGCTGAGCCGGTCCTGCGCAGTGCGTAAGGCCTCGGGCGGCGGAAAGACTGGGACGCGATCGGCGACCCCGAGCAGCGAGTCGACGGGCACGTTCTCGAATTCGTAGGTGATGACGTCGCAGGCGGCGGCGAGTTCCGCGAGCGCGGCAGCATCGTCGAACGGGCGGCGGATCACCTTACCCGCATCGGCGGCCGGCGGCGCAACGGACGGGTCCACGTAGTAACACGTGATTCCCATGTCCCGTGCCGCAAAGCCGAGCATCTGGCCGAGTTGCCCGGCGCCAATAATGCCAACACGCACGGGAGACGTTACTGCCGGGGGTCCGGTCGGGCCAGGACCGCATCAGTCTGGTTCTGGCGGTATCGGTCGAGCGCCGCGGCGACTGCCGCGTCGTCGTTGGCCACTATGGCGGCGGCAAACAGTGCAGCGTTTATGGCGCCCGCCTTGCCGATCGCCATCGAAGCGACCGGTATGCCGGCCGGCATTTGCACAATCGACAACAGAGAGTCCTGCCCGTTCAGGGCCCTGGACTGGACCGGTACGCCGATCACCGGCACGCGGGTCTTGGCAGCCGTCATCCCAGGCAGGTGCGCAGCGCCGCCAGCCCCTGCGATGATTACCTTGAGCCCCCGCTCGAGCGCAGATTCTGCATACTCGAACAGGAGATCCGGCGTGCGGTGGGCGGACACGACACGGACTTCGTGAGAAACGTTGAGCGCCTCGAGGGTCTCGCTCGCATGACGCATCGTCTCCCAGTCCGATTGCGAACCCATGATGATGCCGACTTGGTATGTCATTACGAAATTCTATCATCCTGCGCCGCGGCCATCAGCGCATCGTGGATCTCCCGGAACAGCTGGCGGCGCAGCCCTTTTTCGATCCGCCCGGTTGGCGCGCCATGAATACGGTCGAGCAGATCCATGAGCGGTTCCGATGAGGCGCCGCTCTGTTCGCAAAACGACTGGACGGCATCATTGCCTCCGGTTGATATCCGGTCACGCCACCGTTCCGCATCCGCGAATACCCGTTTCGCGCGGCGATCTTCGGCGCCGCGGGCTTCCAGGGCCTGCCGGATGGGCTCCGGGTCACAGCTGCGCATCAGTTTACCGATCAGTTGTTTCTGCCGCCGTAGCGCGCCGTGAGAGCGAATCTTCGTTGCAGCCAGCACGGCCTCGCGAAGACGCTCTTCAATCGGCAGTGCCCGGAGTTCTTCCGGTGTGAGCTCAATCAGCCGCTCACCGAGTTGCTGCAGTTCCAGCTGCTCTCTTTTTCGCGCTGTTTTGCTGGGCTTTGGCTGGGTCACCGGCTAAGCTACTTGGCTTCTTAAGTCAGGACCGGTTGCGGCGGAACGGGCCGAAAGTTTAGCACGAGCCCCGAACGGCTGAACCGGATTTACAGGGATGCATTGCATGAGCGAGGTACAGGCAGCTCAATCGCTCGGGCCGCAAGAACTTGAAGATATCGTCGCCAGCGCGCTCGCTGAAGCACAGGCTCGCGGCGTCGATCAGGCCGAGGTGGCGGTCAGCCATGACATGGGCCTCGCCGCGACGGCCAGGCTCGGCGACGTGGAGAACCTGGAGTACACCAACGATCGTGGTATCGGTATCACCGTCTACTGCGGTCGCCGCAAGGGAAACGCGAGCACCTCCGACATCTCCGGTGAAGCAATCCGTGAGGCGGTCGGTAAGGCATGCGCCTTCGCCAGCTACACTGCCGAAGATGAGTATGCGGGCCTCGCGGATGCCGATCGAATGTGTACCGAGGTGCCAGACCTGGATCTCGATCACCCCTGGGTACTGGACGCAACGGCCGCCATCGACCTCGCTATCGCCTGTGAGGCGGCTGCGCTGGGCCACGACAAACGAATCTCGAATTCCGAGGGGGCCACGGTCTGGACGAACCGCGGTGTACGGGCTTACGGCAATACGCACGGTTTCGTCGGCAGCTACGCCAAGACCAGCCACTCGATCAGCTGCGCGGTCCTCGGCGAAGCGAATGGCGACATGGAGCGGGACTACTACTACAGTTCGGCTCGCGATCCCGCCGACCTGGACAGCGCCGAGTCCATTGGTGTCGAAGCCGCGACGCGGGCGCTGCGGAGATTGGGCGCACGCAAAATTAAGACCACGCGCGCGCCCGTTCTTTTCGGGCCCGAACTGGCTCGCGGTTTCATTGGACACGCGATCGGCGCCATTACCGGCAGCGCGCAATACCGCCGTTCTTCTTTCCTGCTCGATGCAGCCGGAGAAAAAATATTCCCGGAGTTCGTGAATATCGAGGAGCGCCCACACATACCGAAAGGCATGGCAAGCGCGCCGTACGATGGCGAGGGGGTTGCGACGTACGACCGCGATCTCGTGACCGACGGCGTACTCCAGGGGTACATCCTGAGCAGCTACTCTGCGCGTCGACTCGGTCTCGAAACGACGGCGAACGCCGGCGGCGCGCAAAACCTGATCGTTCCCGGGAATGCGGAGGGCCTGGAATCGCTGCTCGCTGAGATGGGAACGGGCCTCCTGGTCGAGGAGTTGATCGGGCAGGGAGTCAATACGGTTACGGGTGATTATTCCCGTGGCGCGGTCGGCCGCTGGGTCGAGAATGGCGAAATTTGCCACCCGGTGCACGAGGTAACCATTGCGGGCAACCTGCGTGACCTCTATGCACGTATCGTTGCAGTCGGCCGGGACCAGGATCTGCGCGGCGGGATCCGCTGCGGATCAATCCTCGTCGACGAGATGACCATCGCCGGAAGCTGAGGCGTCCCCTTTTTCTTGCTCTGCCGCATCGATGAGGTCGATGAGCGTCAGGTCGCTCACGGCCGACATCGTGGCATCGTCGAGTTTCTTCCCGAGGCTGTCGACATATGCCTCCCATTGCGGTTCCCGGTACGAGCCGGTGCCGCCCTGGCTGCGCACGACGTCGAGTATCTCGCGCAGACTGATTTGCCCGGTTTCGCGGCCGGGCATCAACTCGTCTTTTTCGTTGGTTGTCAGCAGCCCTTCGGCCTCGAGATCCAGCAGGATCGGTTCGAGCGTCAACGACGGGATCTGCATGGCATCGCTCAGGTTCTGAATGCTGAGTGTTTGTTGCGGATCCCTGAATGCCCGGCCTACGAGCAACATGGTATTCAGCGCCAGACGCTCCCTCATGGAATTCGAGAGTCTCGGTTCCTGCCGGCCGATGCGCAGGTATTCCGGGTGCTGGATGTAGAACGCGAGTTGTGCGCCGATAAGCAGGGTCAGCCAGTTCAGGTACAGCCAGATGAGCGTAACGATTGCGATCGCGAAGCTCGCGTATACCGCCTGTCGTCCCGATGCAGTGACAATGAACGTCGTAAAGATAATGACCATGCTGGCCCAGATGAACCCGCCAGCCAGGCCCCCGAGCAATGCGGGGATTACTCGCACACGGGTGTTCGGCATGAACCAGTAGAGAAACGCAAAAACGCCCGCAACGATGAAGTATGGCGTCAGCTTGCTCGTAGCGACAAACAGGGGGCCGACGAGTTCGTTCTGCAACAGGTACTGGACGATCGACTGGTTTTGAAGCGCTGTGATCATACCTAACGCGATGAAGATCGCGAGCGGCCCGATCATCAGTACAGCCATGTATTCGGTGAAACGCCGGGCAAAGCTGCGGGGCTCGGAGACATACCAGACGTAGTTAAGGCTTTCCTCGACTTTCTGCACCATGGATATGGCGGTCCACATGAAGAATGCGAGGCTGACGCCGCCGAGGACGCGACCGTCCACGTTGTAGACGAGCGACATGACCTTGTCGGTGATTTCCACGCCGCGGTCGCCGAGCGGTTCGAGAAACAGGTACATCTGGTCCTGGATCTGCTCGTGGATACCGAAGCCCTTGAGCACCGAAAAACTGAAGGCCAACAACGGCACGATCGACAGCAGTGTCGTGTAGACGAGACTCATGGCCCGCATCGTCAGCTGGCCGCTGAAAAAGTCGCGTAACACCGCGTACAGGTAGCGAAGAGTGGTGCTGAGCACGCGGCCCGGCCAACCCTGACGGGCGAGCATATCGCCCCATACGAGTTCGTTCAGTTGTTCGACCGGGTTGATCTTCATGGCAGGGCCGGGAACTCGCTAGACAGTCGGAACATTCTACCTCCGGCGTCAGGCTGCAGTGAGCCTGCGCAAGGCTTCCTGGTATTTTTCGGCGGTCTTCCGGATGATCTTTGCGGGCAGCTCCGGTCCCGGGGCCGTCTTGTTCCAGTCCAGCGTCTCGAGATAATCGCGCACGAACTGCTTGTCGAAGCTCGGCGGGCTGATGTCTACCTCGTATTCCTCGACGGGCCAGAAACGCGACGAGTCTGGCGTCAACACTTCATCGATAAGGTACAAACGGCCCTCGTCATCGAGCCCGAACTCGAACTTGGTATCGGCGATGATGATGCCTCGCTGCAACGCATATGCTGCAGCGACTTCGTAGATCTGGATGGCTACGTCCCGCACACGTGACGCAAGGCGCTCGCCGACGAGTTCGACGACCTGCCCGAACGTGATGTTCTCATCATGGTCGCCGGCCTCTGCCTTGCTCGCCGGCGTGAACAGGGTTTCGGGGAGGCGTTCGGCCTGCCTCAATCCCGGGGGCAGAGGTATGCCGCAAACCATTCCCGATTCCTGGTAGTCCTTCCATCCGGAGCCGATGAGATAGCCACGAACTACCGCTTCGATCGGCAGCGGCTTCAGGCGCTTCACGACGAGTGAGCGGCGCCGCAGCTGCTCACGTAATGCCGTATCCTCGATAACGTCGTCGATGCTCCGCGACGTCAGCTGGTTCTCGATGATCTCCTCCATCATGCGGAACCAGAATAGCGAGATCTGCGTGAGCACCTCACCCTTGCCGGGCACGGGGTCCGGCATGACGACATCGAACGCGGACAGCCGGTCAGTCGTTACGATCAGCAGATGCTCGTCGTCGATGCTATAAATGTCACGCACCTTCCCGCGACCGATCAGCGGGTAGCCAGGAATCGAAGACTCGAAGATTGCGCCGGCATTGTCAGTCATAAGCGTGCTCGGTGGGGTCGCTACGGCGCATGATCGCTGTTCGACATTGGTGTGGCAAGCGGTGGGCGTATGCACGCCGCGCCGCAACCGCTACGATGCTGGTATCGACGTGCGGCGGCGCCGGCAGGAGAGGTATTGTACTGGGGCAGGATAATCGGGACCTTCTTTGGTGCTCTGTTGGGCGTACTGCTCGTTTCCCCGGTGCTGAAGATCCTGTCGGTTGCAGCCGGTTATTTCGCCGGCCGACAGTTTGATCGCGGATTTGCCGCAGAACGGCATGCGTTTGACGACCTGGGCGCCGGTGCCGGCCGCCTGTCCGATGACTACGTTCGCTCCTTGTTCAGGTGCATGGGTCACCTCGCCAAGGCGGATGGGCGGGTCAGCGAGGAGGAAATTCGAGCGGCCCGGCTCGTGATGCACCGGCTTAACCTCAGTCCCGCACAGGTTCGCAAAGCCATCCACTGGTTCGATGAGGGCAAGCAGACCGGCTTTCCGCTGGTACAGACTGTGCGGGAGCTTCGCCGCGTCCACGCCCGACGCGCTGATCAACGCACCCTGTTTGTCCGGCTTCTCCTGGAGGTTGTCCTCGCAGGCAGCCGGCTGCGGTCCCGCGAGCGCAAGCTGATATGGACGGTCTGCACGGAGCTGGATATCGGTCGCGTCGAACTTGCGCAGCTCGAAGCGATGATCCTTGCTCAAAAAGGCTTTCGGCGCTCGCCGGCGGGTACGGCAGACACTGCGCGCCTGCGCCGCGCGTATGCGACGCTGGGTGTCGACGAGTCATCGTCCAACGATGAAATCAAGCAAGCCTACAGGCGGCTGATGAACCGTAATCATCCGGACAAGATTGCGGGCAGCAATCCCGACGAGTCGGCTATCGCGGAAGCACAGCGGCGCACACGCGAGATCCGGGGCGCGTATGAGATGCTCAAGGCGAGGCGGTCGATCCGCTAGGCCATCTCGGGTAAATTAGCGCAGTAACCGAGAGGAAATCCCGTGAAACCACTCATAGCCCCTTCAATCCTTTCCGCTAATTTCGCGCGGCTGGGCGAAGACGTCAAAGCGGTTCTCGAAGCAGGTGCGGATATCGTGCATTTCGATGTCATGGACAATCACTTCGTGCCGAACCTGACGATCGGACCACTCATCTGCGAAGCGCTCCGCAACGACGGCATCGAAGCACCGATCGACGTGCACCTGATGGTTGAGCCGGTCGATCGCATCATTCCCGATTTTGCGAAGGCGGGAGCCACCTACATAACCTTTCACCCGGAGGCGAGCCGGCACATCGATCGTTCCCTCGGGCTGATACGAGACGAGGGCTGCAAGTCCGGCCTGGTCTTCAACCCGGCGACTCCGCTCAACTGGCTCGAGCACGTCATCGACAAGGTCGACATGGTCCTGCTGATGTCGGTCAATCCGGGCTTCGGGGGGCAGAAGTTCATTCCCTCGGCGCTGGACAAGCTGCGTGAAGCGCGCCGCATTGTCGACGATAGCGGCCTGGACATCCGGCTGGAGATCGACGGCGGCGTCAAAGTGGACAATATTGGTGAGATTGCGGCCGCAGGTGCGGATACCTTCGTAGCGGGTTCCGCGATCTTCGGCAGCGATGACTATGCGACGACAATTGCTGCAATGAAGGCCGAGATCGAGAGAGCCACGGGCTCGCCCTAGGAGCGCGCCTCAGCGCGCGGTCGCGGTTCGAGAACCGCTCCTGCAGTCAGAGGTTGCGGTTGGGCCTGGCGCCGTAGACAACGATCGTCTTGCCGCTCGCGGAGACCAGGCCCTGCTCCTCGAGCACCTTGAGGACACGGCCCGCCATTTCGCGGGAGCATCCCACGAGACGCGATAATTCCTGCCGGCTGACCTTGATCTGCATGCCGTCGGGATGGGTCATCGCATCGGGCTCGTTGCAGAGATCCATGATTGCATGCGCGACGCGCCCCGTGACGTCGACGAATGCCAGGTCGCCAAGCTTGCGGTTGGTGCGGTC
>JBFEXY010000029.1:0-15361 GCA_041562415.1 Woeseiaceae bacterium | reverse complement strand
GCCGAGAAGGACCGCCATGAGGTCGGGAGGCTGCTTTATGTGGCCTGTACCCGGGCACGGAAGAGTTTGCATCTGATCGGACATACGACAGTCAGTCCCGACGGAGAATCCTGGCGGGCGCCGGACGCGCGGAGCCTGCTCAGCCTCCTTTGGCCCGCGATCGAAACTCATTTCGAGGCGGCATTCGAGCCCCGGACATCCGATGCCGGCATCGCGCCCGTAGATCAGTGGCTGTTCCCGACGCGTCGCCGCATCGAGCCGCCATGGCAACTGCCGGAGGTTGCGCCGGCCCCAGGGCAGGAGCGCGGAACGGGCAGGGATAGTGAAGTTCGTGCCGTCGATTACTACTGGGTCGGCACCGAAGCGAGGATTGCGGGTACCGTCGTACACCGCTGGCTGCAGTTCGCGGCGCAGGACGGCGCGGGTGCCGATACCCTTGCCGATCAACGTCTGTCAGAAACCACGGATCGCTGGTTGCGCGAACTCGGGGTTGCCCCCGGAGCAACGATGGAGCGAATTCGCGGTCGCGTGGACGCTGCACTCGAAGGTGTCCTAAAGGACGCGAGAGGCCGCTGGCTGTTGAGCGGTGAAGGTCATGCGGAACTTGCGTTAAGCGGAGTGATTAACGGGGTTGTCGAGTCGGGAATCATGGATCGCATCCGTGTGGACGACGACGGCACTCACTGGATCGTTGACTATAAGACCAGTACCCACGAGGGTGGCAACCGTAAAGGGTTCCTGGCCGCCGAGGCGGAACGCTATCGTGACCAGCTTGCGCGTTACTCGGCTCTTTACTGCGCCTACGCCGGTGTCGACGCGCGCTGCGCACTGTATTTTCCCCTGTTGCAGGAGTTCGTCGAGGTTGACCTCTAGGCCTACAGCTGGCCCTCGAGCCGAATATCGTGCTGTCCGCGCTCGTTCGGCGAACCGAGAAAACGCAACTGCCGCCGTAGCTTCTCGGTCGTACTGTCAGTCGCCGCGACCTTGCCGATGAACTGGTAATTCCTGTCTGCCGAGATCGTCAGGCTACCTGCCAGGTCAAATACGCCATTCACATCTTCGATACTGGCGATGACCGCGCCATCATCGGTAAAGAACTCGGCGCGATACCCACCGATCGGGGATGGATCAACGAGCGGCGCCACGAGGTTGTCGACTGCCAGCGAACCTTTGGCCACGATTGGCAGGCCATCCCTTATGCGCAGTTCTTCAAATTGAATACTGGTATTACCGGAGAGGCCCGGCATACGGGCCATCGTCGCAAACGAACTCAGGGGCAACGACCCGTTGACGTCTTTGAGCGTGACCACGCCACCGAAACCCAGTGCGACATCAGCCTCCAGGAAACCCGAGGCCGGGCTGGCCTCGATACTGGCGGCAAGCTTTCCGGTAAAAAGGCGCAGCGGCCGCAGGCGCCATGCCAGGTCGCGCAGATAGAGCCCTGCAACAGATGCTTCCGCGGCGGACCCTGACCAGATCGATCCTTCCAGGCCGCTCACCTGGACCGTGGACGGCGCAAACCAGTCGTAGGCGACCCGTGCCGGAAACATCACGACAAAGGCCGAGACAAACGTCACCAGCCCAATGGAAACCAGCGCTTTTCGAGTAATTGTCAAAGCGACCGTTCGAGAGTCAGGGTAGCGTTAATGCGTCCCGGGTTTTCCGACGTATCCGCCGACAGGCTTCCGGCCTGTACCTCCATGCCGTACTGCTGACTTAGATCGCCCAGCCAGACTACCAGCTTGTCAAAAGCGACGTTTTCGAATTCGACGCGAATACCGTTTGGCGTCGGCTGGCTGCGCTTAGGCTGACCGAGTCCGTGAGATCTTATGGTCGAATCGACAATGACGACGGGCGACTGCGCATTCCCTGCCGCCGAGGCAGCCCGTGACCCGCTCTGCGGCTGAGGCATCGACGCGAGAGGACGCAATTCGGCCAACGACCGCTCCCAGGTCGCCACGCGCTGCTGCAACTCGCGATGACCCTTGTCCAGAGGCGCCCAAATTACTCCCCAGAAGATCGCAATAGCGACGATGGCGGCACCGATCGAGACGAATAATCTTTCCCTTGGCTCCAGGGATTCGAACCAGTCTCTCATGACCCCACCTCGCGAATCTGGATGCGGCTGCTAACCTGGTCGCCAACGCGATCCGTCGACTGGATTGACGCGGTAAATCGATTCGACTGGCTGACGCTTTTTTCAATCTTGTCGAGCGTCGCCACATCGGGAGCCGTCAGGCGCACGTCGATAACGCCGGCACGGTAGCTTATAGCCAGAATCTCGGCCTCCTTATTTTCCTGCAGGGCGATGGCGAGCTGCTGCAACGACGGCAGGAATACCGCGGGCGCCGAACCGCCGGCTCCAAAGCTGCGGCGAATAGACGTTACCGTGCCGAGCGGATCCATCACCTCGCGCGTGTCGTCCGGCCGTATCTTGCGGTACTCGGCCGTGAACTGCTCTTTCAGTGCATCTTCTTCGGAGGACAGACGGACGTAATCGATGGCCTTGCCGGAAATACCCAGAACGCCGAACGCGATTAGCAGAATTGCCGCAAATCGCCAGGGCCTGAAGATCGCGGCCATGTCTGTCCGCTCCCCGTAACGTCCCTGCAACAGGTTTACGCCGGCGCCACTGGCGACGGTAACTGCGAGTCTCGGCAGAACGCCATCGGGCAGAAGATTGATGTCGACACTATCAAGGTGCTGTCGCAACTTGTCCCAATCATTCGCGAATCGCTGCTCATCGGTCGGTTCGCAATACACGAGCAAGTGCCTCGACACGTCTTCCGCCTCACCCGAAAGACCCTCGTCGCCAAGGATCGCGGCGGCCATCAGAGCATCGGTTGGTGTGACGCCCTGCATGAAGAACTGGAAATCGGCCCCGTCGTTGAAAACAAGCTGGCCTTCGGCAACGAGCATGCTCAGTGTGTTCGGCACAAATGCAAGACCGTGATCTTCAGGAATCAGGCGTGCCGGCCTGATCCCCGCGTCACGCAGCCGGTCAAGCCAGGCGCTCATCTTCTCGTGAGCGACGACGACGACAGGGAGATCCCCGCTCGAACGCCTGGTTCCCGCTGCGAAATGCAGGTTTTCAATCTCGTCCGCAACCTGTTCCTCCAGAGCGAACGGCAACGCCGCGAGCAATCGGGACCCCTTGGCCGGCAAGTCGCAGGTAAGCGTCGACGTTTCTCCGGCAGGGACGAGCACAATCACCTCCCGATCGCCGATATCCTTCACGGCTTCCTGCAGGGGCCCCATGACCGGCGGCGTCCGCCGCGTACCCGCGTCGTCGACCGCAATCCAGCTCGCGTGGTTATGTTCATCGGCGCTTAGCCGGATGACCAGAAACTCTCTCATTTTTACGTAGTTCCCAGGCTGCGCAGGATGGGTACGACCTCTCCCCGGGCCCCGCGCTGCAATGTACTGAAATAGATGATTCGAACGGTAGCAATCTGGACGACCAACCTCAATTGAAAATAACTTGTCGTATCTTCGAGTTGCGGCAGCATCTCGGGCGAAACAAGGGTCGAGAAGGTGCCCTGGAGGTCCGCGAATCCGCCGCTTTCTCGCTCCGAAATCAGGCTTTCGACGTCGGAAGCCGATAGGTTTTCGTCCAGTGACTGCAGCACTGCGGCCGTAGCAGTGTTCACGTTGATCCCGGTACGACCGGGCAGGGCCACGATGTGGGGTGCCAGGATATCGAAACTGGCCTTATCCACGCCCTCCAGGGCAGCCAGTTCCGCCGCGTTCGTTATGGGCAAATTGGGCGTGCGGTAAGCCGGAATGAAGCCGGTGTAGATCGCGTCTTCGGCCCCATCGGGAAATCCGGCGTCCTGATTGGCATCTATCCAGTCCGCCGCGATGCCCGCGATGCGCGGGTCCAGCTCCAGCGCGATCAGCAAGCGGCGGAACTGCTCGAGCGCGAGTTCGTCGACTTCTCCGTTTTGATCGATGAGATTGTTGACGTTGAAGCGACCCTGGAGATCCTCGATGCTACCGAATAGTTCACCCTGCACGACGTCGCTCTGCACGGGCAGACCCGGCAATTCGCTGGCCCAGATCTCCCCGAGGTGGTCAGTGTCCGTCTCGGCCAGGTCATCACGCAGGATCGACTGAATCCAGCTTTCCGCGCCCATCGCGACATGTACGGCCTGGTCCCTGTAGAGCAGGGTCATGGTACGGCGCATATCCAGCGCGTTATCCCAGGCCAGGCTCAATGCCACGCTGCTGACCAGCGCCGTGATGAGTATCGCCGTGATCAGAGCTACGCCGCGTTGCCGGGACGGCGCGTTCATGGTGCGATCTCCAAGAGACGGCGTATCTCCCCTTCATCCGACAGCGTGAGTACGATTTCGACGCCCCGTGGCCGCAGCCGAAATCCGGCCGGCCCCGGAACGTTGGTCGGCGGCCATTGTTCCGAAGCTTCTCCGTCGCCGGTCAGGTACCGGAATACGATGCTCTCGACACCATCGAGCAGCACAGTCTGGATCGGCTCGTTGTTGATGGTCCGGTCGAGGACCCGCCAGTGAAAGCGAATCAGTTCTCCGTCCTCGATCCTGTAGGCGCTGCGCTGCAGCGTACCCCTGGGCAGACCAGCAGGGTTGGTCCAGCCGCCGTGAGTAACTTCAAGCGCATACTCGGAGGCGAAACTGGACCGCAAGGCAGGCTCGTAGCCGTCACCGAGCAGATCGCGAACGGGGCGAGGGGCTGCCTGCATCAGATCCGAATCCAGGTATCGGATGGCACGCTGAATTGCCTCGAGGCGCTGCATCCGTTCACCCAGCATGTCGGCATTCGACAGGGTCTGCCCGAGCCCCATATAGGCCATGACGCTGAGCACGCCGAAAACTGCCAGTGCAACAAGCACCTCGATCAACGTAAAGCCGTTTCGGTGCCACGTTGTCACTTTTGCTCTCCGCGGTCCGGCTGGCCGGCATTCCAGGCGAGATTACTTTGGCCCGGGGCGACCGGTTCACCGATGAATCCCGTTACCTGGCGGACCGGTTCGTCAAAACCAGCATAGGAAACGCTTACCTCGACCCTCAGCAGATTCTCGACACCGGTTTCGGAGACCTCGGCGGTCCACGCCCAGGTGGCGTTCGCGAAGTCTACTTCGCCATTGCTCTCACCGACTTTTGGGATGACGCCCGCAAGCCGCATTTCCGCGATCTTGTTCTGCGCGATCCAGCTCGCAAAGGTTCGGTCACGCATCGTGTTCGCGGTATCGATCATCTGGCCCATGCTTGCTGCAACGCCCGCAAGCGCCAGCGACACGATAACCAGCGCGACCATGACCTCGATCAGCGTGAATCCACGCAAGCGCAGGGACCGCATCACATCGAGTCCTCCGGACTGACTATTTCCAGCGCTCCGGCCGCATCTCCCTGCACGGCGACAAGGCTGTCATCGATCCTGCGCAGGAGGTGCACCTCGAACGGCGACATATCGCCACTCGAGTAGATCAGGACATGCGGCGCGTAGCGCTCGACACCGGGTCGGTCTTCGTTATCAGATGCGGTCCTGTCGGGATCCGTCTTCAACATGATGCGCCGGTCCTCGATGAACAACTCCAGCTCGAGCTCTTCCGGGAGTTGCCTTAGCCGCAACGTGTCGTCGCCGATCACCTCGCTCCACTGCTGGGTGAGCGGGTCGAATTCGACGAAGCGGTAGGAGTCCTGCATGAACTCGAGCCCGAACTCGCGCCCTTGCAGCAACGATTCGTCCCGGGCGACCTCCACGAGCGACATGATCCGCTGCGCTTCATCGCGAAGCTGGTTGTCGCCGCCGGCGAGCGTGATCGAAAGCATCGCAATCGACATGACGATCCCGATGATCACGATCACGACGAGGATCTCGATCAGCGAAAATCCGCCGCAACGTCCATGCACGCGCATTGCAGCAGTCCGGCCTTCGCGAGCCTTATTCGAGATTCCAGTTTCCGATATCGGCATCGATTCCTTCACCGCCGGGCCTGCCGTCGCGGCCCAGCGTGTAAACGTCGATCTCGCCATTGTTGCCCGGGTTCAGGTACTGGTAGGGATTGCCCCAGGGGTCCTTGGGCACGCGATCGAGATAACCGCCAGCTTTCCAGTTGGTAATTGTAGGATCTGACGGCTTGGTCACCAGCGCTTCCAGGCCCTGCTCCGAAGACGGGTACTGGAAATTGTCGAGCCGGTAGAACTTGAGCGCATTCTCGATGTTCGAGATCTCCGCCTTGGCCTTTGTTATTTGCGCGTCATCGACGCGGCCGATGACATTCGGCGCAACAATCGCCGCAAGAATACCGATTATGATCACGACGACCATGATCTCGATCAAGGTAAAACCGCGCTGGCGCCTGACACTGCGCCGCTGCCTTATGTGTTTACTCACGGGTTACTCCAGAGGTATCGCCGTATCGCGAAGGCCGGCGGAACCGGCCAAAATTGACTCAATGTCGATTCAAACGTCAGTATACCAAACATGGGGTTAGGCAACGGCGAGGAAATGCGTCCCGGCGCCTCGCCAGTGCTGGCCTGGCTGGTGCCCGGTATCGTTGTGCTGGTGGCGCTTGCACTCATGCTGAGCGGTGCTTCCGCCCGTGAATCGCTGCGCTTTGACCGGGCCGGCATCGCTGCCGGCGACGTGTGGCGACTTCTGACCGGGCATTTCGTGCATCTCGGCGTCTCACATACGCTTCTCAACCTCGCCGGACTGGTGCTGGTCTGGATCCTCGTGGGCCGGGCCTATAGCTGGCGGCAGTGGCTTTGGGTGATGGCTGGGTCCATGGCCGCAATCGACCTGGGCCTGTGGCTCGGCTCGCCGCAGCTCGCCTGGTACGTGGGGCTGTCCGGGCTGCTCCACGGCATGCTCGCGGCGGGGATCGTGGCGGGGCTGGCCCATCGCAATTCGGAGGCGCTGATCCTTGCGGTCGTGGTTGCCGGCAAGCTGGCGTGGGAGCAATTCGCCGGACCGCTACCGGGATCGGAGGCGACCTCCGGGGGCGCCGTCATCGTGGATGCTCACCTGTACGGCGTCATCGGCGGGGCGCTGGTCGCCGCAGTCGTGATTAGGGTCTGGCGCAAGGCGCCTATATAATGCCCGGCCAAAATTTGTCATAACAATCGGAGCACGATCTGACGATGGCAATCACAGTCAAGCGGAGCTGTGTTCTGCGATTCACTAGGGGAACGATTCATGAGCAGTCTATTTGACACAACGGCACTCGAAGGTGAAGTGGCCCTCGTTACAGGGGCGTCGCGCGGCATAGGCGCCGCCATTGCCTCGGTGTTGTCCGGTGCAGGCGCGACGGTGATTGGCACGGCAACCAGCGAAGGTGGAGCCGAGACGATCAGCGAAACACTGGGAAGTCATGGCAGAGGCATCGTGCTCAATATTGCGGACGACGCTTCGGTCGAAGCAGCCCTGAAAGACGTTCAGGCGAACGAAGGAACGCCGACCATCCTGGTGAACAATGCAGGTATCACAAGGGACAACTTGCTGATGCGCATGAAACCGGACGAATGGAACGATGTAATCACGACTAATCTCAGCGGCGTCTACCGGCTTTGCAAGGGATGCTTGCGCGGAATGATGAAGGCGAAGAAAGGTCGCATCATCAATATCGCATCGGTTATCGGCGTAATGGGGAACGCCGGGCAGTCGAATTACGCCGCGGCGAAGGCCGGCGTCATCGGCTTTTCGAAGTCGCTGGCACGTGAAATAGGCTCGCGCAATATCACGGTAAATGTCGTCGCGCCGGGCTTTATCGATACGGATATGACCCGCGTGCTGCCGGAAGATCAGCGTGCCGCCATGCTCTCCCAGATACCGCTGGGCAGGCTCGGCGAGAGCGAAGATATCGCTAATGCAGTGCTTTTTTTGGCTTCCCCGGCGGCCGCCTACGTGACCGGGGAAACGCTTCACGTGAATGGCGGCATGCTGATGGACTGAATAGAGGCAAATTCGGGCGTCTCGCGTATAGATTGCCACTATAGATTCACTTACAATACCGGGCCACGGAGGGGGAGCACCTTGTTAGATCAAGGACTTATCGCCGATTTGGCGGGACTTCCCGGCAATCGCCGGCGCGGCACACGGATCGCCCAGGTAAGGCATGACCGGCTCGGTGACGCATCACGCGTACGCCGTGGCAAGATTTTGAATGAGTCTTCTCAGGAGAAGCTACCACTATGAGCAGCATTGAAGAACAAGTTAAAAGCATCGTTGCCGAACAGCTCGGCGTCAAAGAGGACGAGGTGACGAACGATGCTTCCTTTGTCGATGATCTCGGCGCGGATTCGCTGGACACGGTCGAACTGGTCATGGCCCTCGAAGAAGAGTTCGAGACCGAAATCCCGGACGAGGAAGCCGAGAAGATCACCACGGTACAGCAGGCTATCGATTTCGTTACCGCTCGCGCAAGCGAGAGTTGATCTATAGGGCGCGGCGGCCATCGTAATAGCCGCCGCGCTTTTCTTCCGGGTTTCCGACTGGCGGTTCCGCCACACCCTAACGGACATACATTGAGTAAACGTCGCGTTGTCATCACCGGCATGGGGATCGTCTCTCCAGTAGGCAGCCGGCTGGACGACGCGTGGCGCAATGTTTGCGAGGGGAACTCCGGTATCGGTCTGGTCGAGGATTTCGACGCAAGCACTTTCCCGACCCGGATTGCCGGCAGCGTAAAGGACTTCGATGTCGACAAGTACCTCGCGCCCAAGGAACAGCGCAAGAATGATCCTTTCATTCACTACGGGATCGCTGCCAGCGTCGACGCGATTGAAGACTCTGGTCTGCAGATAACCGAAGAGAACGGTCATCGCGTCGGGGTGGCGATGGGGTCCGGAATCGGTGGCATCAAGTTCATCGAAGATAATCACGACAAGTTTCTCGCCGGCGGCCAGCGCAAGGTCTCACCATTTTTTATCCCTGGCTCGATCATCAATATGACGTCAGGACAGGTGAGCATCATGCAGCACATCACCGGGCCAAATATATCCATCGTAACTGCGTGCGCGACCTCGACCCATTGCATCGGTTTTGCCGGCCGCAGTATTGTCCACGGCGACGCGGACGTTATGCTTGCCGGCGGCTCCGAATATGCGACCACACCGCTTGCCATGAGCGGGTTTTGTTCGGCCCGCGCGATGTCCACGCGTAATGACGACCCGACAGCCGCGAGCCGGCCGTGGGATGTCGACCGCGACGGATTCGTGCTGAGCAACGGGGCAGGTTGCGTGGTACTCGAGGAGCTCGAGCACGCCACCGCACGGGGGGCCAGGATTTACGCGGAGCTCATCGGCTTTGGTATGAGCGGCGATGCCTACCACATCACCCTGCCGCCGGCTGACGGCGAAGGTGCGCGCAAGTGCATGAGCGCGGCGATCCGCGATGCAGGCGTGGATCCCGCTGATATTCAGTATCTCAATGCGCATGGTACGTCCACGCCGGCCGGCGACATCGGTGAATCCGTCGGCATCAGGCGGACATTCGGTGATGCGGCGGATACGTTAATGGTCAGCTCGACGAAATCGACGACCGGTCACCTGCTTGGTGCCGCCGGTGTCGTCGAGGCGATCTTCTCGGTCCTCGCGATCCGGGATCAGGTGGTACCACCGACAATCAACCTGGACAACCAGGACCCCGAATGCGATCTCGACTACACCCCCAACGAGGCTCGTGACGCCAAGATAACGGTGGCCATTTCGAACTCGTTCGGATTCGGTGGTACAAACGGCAGCCTGATCTTTCGAGCGTTCGACTGAGCGTCCCGCCGTGTACGGGCGGAATTCTTACGGCGACCTGCAGGTCTGCGCGCTCGCGCAACCGGTTGATCTCCTGGGCCTGCACCGACTCTCTCCGCAACGCTACCCGTTCCTTCTGCAAAGCACCGCTGCGCGACCTCCACTCGGCCGCTACGACATTCTGTTCGCATGCCCGGGTGAGTCTCTGGAACTCCTCGGCAACGGGCAGCTGCATGGTGGTCGCGGGGCCGGAGATTCGGGCTTCCTCAAAGCCCTTGACGACTGGTGGGGAAATGAGAAGCGGGTCGGCCCGATTCCGGAATTGCCGTTTCACGGCGGCTGGTTCCTGTATCTCGGATACGAACTTGCCGCTGAAATCGAGCCAAAACTGGACCTGCCTGCCGATCCGCTTCTGCCGGTTGCGCTCGCCGTAAGATGTCCGGCTGCCGTAATTCATGATCATGTCGACCGGCAGACGTGGTTCGTCGCGGAGGCAGATGCCGGTTTCGACCAGGGGCAGCTGATGAACGATATACAGCGCGCCGTTGCCGAGCCGCAGGCACTGCCGGGAAGGGCTCCGGTTTCGACTATCCTGGAAGAGGATGAAGAGCGATTTCTTCGCGCGGTGGAGCTGGCAAAAGACCACATTGCCGCGGGCGACATCTACCAGGCAAACCTGTCGCGAGGCTGGACTGCGCAATTCGCAGAGGAACGTGAGGCTGCGGAGCTGTATGCCGCATTGAGCACCGCCAATCCGGCGCCCTTTGCAGGCCTCGTGCGATGGCGCGACGCGGCGATAATCTCGTCGTCGCCCGAACGCCTGTTGAGCATACGGGACGGTGTCGCATCGACGCGGCCGATCGCTGGAACGCGACCCCGTTCTATGGATCGCGATGACGATGACCGGCTTTCCGTGGAGCTGTTCGCGAATCCCAAAGAGCGCGCCGAACACATTATGCTGATCGATCTCGAGCGCAATGATCTCGGCAGGGTTTGCAAGGCAGGCACGGTCGAGGTCGACGAGATGATGGCCCTCGAAAGTTACGCGCACGTACACCATATCGTCTCGAACGTCAGAGGAATCCTGAAAGCAGGCATTGCGCCGGGCGACGCCATCGCTGCGGTGTTTCCGGGCGGCACGATAACGGGCTGCCCGAAAGTCCGCTGCATGGAGGTCATCAACGAACTCGAGGGCGTTGCTCGCGGTGCCTATACCGGTTCCTTCGGCTACCTGAATCGCGACGGCAGCCTGGACCTCAATATCCTGATTCGCACAATGGTGCTGCAGGGCCGAACGTTGTGGCTCAGGGCCGGCGGAGGCATCGTCGCCGATTCGGAACCCCGTGCCGAACTGGCGGAGACCCGGGCGAAAGCCGAGGGCATGCTGAGGTCGCTGGCGGTATGACCGAGTGGTTCAGCGACGGCCGGCCGTGCGACGCGATTCCGGTCGACGACCGGGCCGTTCAGTACGGTGACGGGCTGTTCGAAACAGTTGCCGTTCGCGATGGCCGGCCACGCCTCTGGAACTATCATGTCGAACGCCTGCAATCCAGCGCAGTGCGCCTGGGAATCGAAGCGCCGGACGACACGCGGCTCCGCTCCGGCGTGTGCTCGGCACTTGACCAGGCGCAGGCAGACCAGTCCCGGTGCGTCGCAAAAATCGTGTTGACGGCAGGAAGTGGGCCGCGTGGGTACCGCCGCGACGGGGACGGGCGGACGACGTTGCTCACCGGCATAGCGGATGCCCATACGCCGCCGGATACCTGCTACCGTGACGGGGTAGCTCTCAGGCTCTGCAATACGCGGCTTGCGATTCAGCCGCAGCTTGCGGGCATGAAGAGCCTCAACCGACTGGAACAGGTGCTGGCCCGCAATGAGTGGAGCGACGATTCCGTTTTCGAAGGGCTGACGCTGGATACTGACGATCGCCTCATCTGCGGTACCATGAGCAACGTGTTTCTCATCACCGGCCAACGACTGGTAACACCAGCCATAACCCGCTGTGGCGTTTCCGGCGTCATGCGGCGCCACGTCCTTACGTTGCTCCGGACAGCGGGAATCGAATGCAGCATTCGGGACGTCGGTATCGAAGAACTGTGGTCGTCCGACAGCGTCTTCATCAGCAACAGCCAGTATGGCGTCCTGGCCGCAAGGCGATGTGGCGAACACACCTGGCAGCCAGGTGAAACATTCCACCGGATTGCGGCCATGGTCCGGGCGAGCGGTGTCGTGGAGGGGACGGATTGAGACCACTGACCAAGGCGCTCGCGATTGTTTCCGCCGCTATGATCATTATCGCCGTGGCCGCAGTTTGGCAGTTCGACCGTTTCCTCGGTTCAACGGTTAGCGTGCCCGAGGAAGGCACGACATTCGAGATCGCCCCTGGTTCGCCGTTCACCCGGGTCAGTCAGCAGCTTGCGGAGGAGGGGATAGTCTCGCATCCGACCCTGCTGCGAATCTATGCCCGGGTATCCGGAAAGGCCGGTTCCGTTCACGCTGGCGAGTACTTCATCAAGCCCGGCACGACGGCGGCCGGGTTGCTGGATCAGTTCACGCGCGGTGACGTGCTGCTTTACTCCTTCACCATTATCGAGGGCTGGAATCAGTGGGACCTGCTACGCGCGCTGCACGCGCATCCGCAGATAGATGCGCAGATGAGCGAGGAAGACTGGCCCGCACTGCTCGACGAGCTCGGTGCCGGGACGAGCCATCCGGAAGGCCTGTTCCTTCCGGAGACATATCGTTTCCCCCGCAACACCAGTGATCGAACCGTTCTCAAACAGGCCTATGAGCTGATGCAGTCGGTGTTGGACGAAGAGTGGCCGGGTCGTGCCGACGATGCGCCCGTAGCGAGCCCTTACGAAGCACTCATTCTTGCTTCGATTGTCGAAAAGGAAACCGCCAGGACTGACGAACGAAATCGCATCGCCGGCGTATTTGCGAGGCGTCTCGAAAAGCGCATGCGCCTGCAGACCGATCCTACGGTCATTTACGGTATCGGGCCTGCTTTCAACGGCAATCTCACGCGCCGCGATCTGAGGGCTGATACCCCCTACAATACTTACACGCGCGGCGGGCTGCCGCCGACGCCAATCGCGATGCCGGGTCGCGATGCCATACGTGCGGCGTTGCATCCAGCGCCTGGAAACGAGCTGTATTTCGTCGCTACGGGCCTGAGTGACGGCAGCCACAAATTCTCCGAGACCAAGGCCGAACATGATGCGGCGGTTGCCGAGTATCTGCGGCAGCTGAGAAGTAACCGCAAGAAAGGAATGTAAGGTGCAGCGCGGCAAGTTCATCACGATCGAAGGAATCGAGGGCGTCGGCAAGTCCACGAACATCGACTATCTCGCCGGCATTATCGAGGCAAATGGCTACACGGTTATGAAGACCCGTGAGCCCGGCGGTACGCCGATCGCCGAAAGAATACGAGACATCCTCAAGGAGCACGGCGATGAACCATTGCCGGACGTAGCGGAACTGCTGCTGATGTTTGCAGCGCGCTCCATAAGCGTCAATAACGCGATACAGCCGGCGCTCAGCAACGGCACCTGGGTGATTAGCGACCGCTTCACCGATTCGACACGCGCCTACCAGGGCGGCGGTCGCGGATTCCCCCGCCAAAGCATCGAATGGCTGGCGGAATTCGTACACGGTGACCTGCAACCCGACCTCACGATATTGCTGGATGCGCCGGTCGAAATAGCGATGCAGCGTGCTGACAGGCGCGGCGACCCGGACCGTTTCGAGGTCGAGCGAGCAGAGTTTTTTGACCAGGTCCGGCAAACCTACCTGCAGCTTGCGGAAATGGAGCCAGAGCGGTTCGTGGTCGTCGATTGCTCAAAGGACCTCGAGTCGGTACAGGCCGCCATCAGCGCCGTCAGCACCACATTATTTGTTAACAACTGATGTTAAAAAGCGTTTTTAAATTATTGATTTAATGGATATTACTTGGCACAAAGAGTTCGCTCAGGCCTGGCAGGACCGGATTCGTCACGGCCGGATACCGCACGCGGTATTGCTGGCGGGTCCGCCCGGAGTCGGCAAGCGGGCAGCCGCCGGCTGGATTGCTGCCGGCCGTCTCGGGATCGGCAAACCGCCGGCGATGCCCCAATTCCCGTTCGAACGTCCGGAACACGCGGACCTGCAGTGGCTCGAGCCGCCCGAGGACAAGCACGGTATCCTGATCGAGCAGGTCCGCGCGCTTGTCAGCAACCTGCAGCTCACCAGCTACGAGGGGCACGGCAAGGTTGCCGTGATCGAACCTGCGAACACCATGACGACCAGCGCCGCGAACAGTCTCCTGAAGACGCTCGAAGAGCCGCCGGGCGACACGCTGCTCGTCCTCGTAGCCGACCGTATCGGACGTCTCCCGCCCACCGTTTTCAGCCGCTGCCAGCGCATTGATTTCCCGCCGCCCGGCGAAAGCGAAGGCCTGTCGTGGCTGGACCGGCTGCAGCCCGGTGGCCGCTGGGCCGAAGCACTGCGTGTCGCCGGCAATGCGCCGCTGGCAGCGATCGACGCGCTCGAGAATCTCGATACGCTGGCGACCATGAGCCGGGAACTCGGGGCGATCGGTAGTGGAAAGCTGTCGCCCGTCGAGGTCGCGGAACGGTGGAGCAAGCTGGAACCGGCATTCGTGCTCGATTGGCTCGCGCGGCAATTACAGCAGGGAGTGCTGGCGCTTGCTGGCGGCCGCGACAGGGCCCCCGGGCTGGTAATTGACGAATCTGTGCTGAAGCGCATGGACAGGCGAAATCTGTTTTGCTATCTAGACAGAATCAATCGGCTGCGAGGCCAGCCCAGGGGATTGTACAACGTCCAGCTGACGCTGGAATCGCTGTTGATCGACTGGGCCGAAGGCCTCGTCGATGCCGGATCGGACAGAGTAGTGGGCGGTATGGAACTGTTGCCGGCCCAGAGGTAATAAGATGAGCAAACCGGGACTGCTGACGTTGACCATCAAGGACAAGAGCGCACTGTACCTTGCGTACATGCCGTTCGTCGTTAACGGTGGTTTGTTCATACCCACTAACAGCTCTTACCGCCTCGGCGACGAAGTCTTTATGCTGCTGAACCTGATGGGCGAAGACGAGAAGATCCCGGTAGCCGGAACCGTGATCTGGATGACACCGAAAGGTGCGCAGGGCAAGCGTACGGCCGGGATCGGGGTTCAGTTCAGCGACCAGGATCAGGGGAACACCCAGAAGAAGATCGAGAATTATCTCGCCGGGGCCCTGGGCGGGGACAAGCCGACGCACACGATGTAAGCAGCGGCGAGCTATGGGAGCGGTTCTGGAACCGCGATCGCGCGCCGGGGCGCTCCTACACGCACAGGCTCAGGTCTGTTCCTTGTTGATTCCGCCGCGCAGCACGAAGGCCTGGTAGCCTCGCTCGCTCAGGATATAGGCCCCTGCGGAGCTGCGCCGTCCCGTATCGCAGCAAACTACGTACTTCTTGCTTTGGTCCAGCGTATTCAGCTTGAGGCGGATGAAGTAAAGCGGAATATTGATGGCGCCATCCAGGTGCTGGTTTTCGAACTCGCTCGGCAGGCGCACGTCGAGCCACTGCCCACCACTCTGCACAATCTGTTGTGCCTCGGCAAAGTCGACCCAGTCCAGCATCGGCTCGTTTAG
>JBFEXY010000028.1:0-15562 GCA_041562415.1 Woeseiaceae bacterium | reverse complement strand
TTGCGGATGCCATGTATGCGCCCGTCGTACTGAGGCTCAGGACCTACGGCATCAACCTCCCCGAGTCCGCCAAACATTACCCGCAACGCGTGTTGCAGAGCGAAGCGATGCAGGAGTGGCTGCTGGCCTGTGAAACGGAGACCGAAGTGATCGAGCATGAAGAGGTCGGCCAATGAGCCCGATACGTGCCGTGCTGACCGCCGCCGGAGCCCTGCTTGCCGCTTCGCTGCGCGCGGAAATCTATGAGCTGCCGCCGGAGGGTTACGACGTCGTGGGTGCCGTCGCGACGGTGATTGCGCGAGAGGAAGACACGCTCATCGACATCGCCCGCCGAAACGGACTTGGCTATCACGACATCGTTCATGCAAATCCCGATGTGAACATCTGGGTGCCAGGAGCGGGCACCGAAGTCGTTTTGCCGACACGCTTCGTTCTGCCGCCGGGACCGCGGCGCGGCATCGTGCTCAACCTCGCGGAGTATCGACTTTACTATTATCCTGAACCGGCCGAGGGCGAGCCGGCATACGTCATGACATATCCGATCAGTATCGGGCGCATGGACTGGGAAACGCCGCTCGGCTCGACCAGCGTTGTCTCGAAGGTGACCGATCCCAGCTGGTACCCGCCGCAATCCGTGCGTGAAGAGCATGCGGCGGAGGGTCGGCCCTTGCCGCGCGTCGTGCCGCCCGGACCTGAAAACCCGCTCGGCAAGTACGCCATGCGGCTCGGACTGCCCGGATACCTCATTCACAGCACTAACCGGCCTGCGGGCGTCGGCATGCGCGTTACGCATGGCTGTATTCGAATGTTTCCCGAAGATATCGAATACCTGTTTCCGAATGTGAGCGTGAACACGCCGGTGCGCATCATCAACGCCCCGGTGAAGATCGGCTGGTTTGGCGACGAACTCGTTATGGAGGTGCATCCGGTGCTCGAGGCCGTGGTGTCGGAGGGCAACGAGGAGCTGATTGCTGCCGACATCGACGTCGATACCGGCGATGAGACGGCCGGTGAAGGTGAGGTCACGGCCCAGCCGAAGGATCCGCTGACGTATGTGACGGAACAGTTCATCGCGGTGACGGTCAGTCGCGCCGGTACGCTGGACTGGGACGAAGTCGAGGTTCTGATCACTCGATCCGACGGTATTCCGGCTGCAGCCGGAACGGGCATAAAAAACGCCGCGACAAGCGCGGCGTCTCAATAAAGTCGTTATGTCTTGTTGTAGTCTGGTGCTACTTCGACATCGATTTCTGGAACATGCGCTCCATGCTTTCACGGTTTGCTTCGCAGCAAGCCTGCGCTTCGGTTGCAGCTGACAGAGCCTGGTCTGCAGTGCTCTGAGCTGCAGCAGCAGCCTGGGCAGCACGATCAGCAGCAGCGCGTGCGGACTCGGCAGCCGCGGCAGCGGCAGATGCGTCAGCAGCGGCCTTGTTGGCAGTTGCCTCGATTTCTGCCGTATTGGCACAGCCCGTGACCAGTGCAGCAGCAAGCACCAGTGCGCTTACTTTGAGTGCGGTTTTCTTCATTGTATAAGATTCCTCTGGTTGGGAAAAAACTGCAGGCGGATTATTTCGCAAATAGCCGCTAGCTGCAACGAAGATCACTGTTTTTATTGTTCTTTGTCGTGCAATTGCGACAAAAAAACGCTCTTCCACATCGTTCATCGGCGCAAATGATTGTTATTCGTTTTGCGACGGTTTGCGTATGGCTGTTCGGCCGGGGCAGTAAACGCTTGCACTGTTCAAAGTACTGTATATAATCGCAGGTACTGTGAATTCATACAGGGCATGATCAAATGCGCGAACTGACCCCCAGACAATCGCAAATTCTCGATATGATCCAGGAGTTTATTAACGAAACCGGGATGCCGCCGACGCGCGCCGAGATCGCGCGGGAACTCGGTTTCAAGTCTGCCAATGCCGCCGAGGAACATCTGCGGGCGTTGCAGAGGAAGGGCGCACTGGAACTCGTACCCGGTGCCTCGCGGGGTATTCAGCTCAAGGACTCCTTGCGTGAGCAGATGGGATTGCCGCTCGTCGGCCGGGTTGCAGCAGGCAGCCCCATCCTCGCCCAGGAACATATCGAGGCACATTACAAGCTCGATCCCGCGCTGTTCGATCCCAAGCCGCATTACCTGCTGCGCGTCCATGGTATGAGTATGAAAGATGCCGGCATCCTCGACGGTGACCTCGTTGCCGTACATCGTACGCCTGAAGTCCGCAGCCGGCAGATCGTCGTTGCGCGACTCGAGGATGAGGTGACTGTGAAGCGTTATCGCCAGGAAGGCGCGATAGTCTGGCTGTTACCCGAGAACGCGGATTTCGAGCCGATTCAGGTTGATCTCGCGCACGAGGCACTCGTCATCGAGGGCGTCGTTGTCGGCGTCATCCGCGACGGTATCCCGCTGCATTGATGGCCGGGCGCGCGCATGCCAAGCAATAGCGATACGTCGTCTCTCGAAAAGCTATTGGAAAATCCGCGCGTCTGGCGTGCCCGCAGTCAGCCGGGTCCGGCAGAGGGACTGTCGAGTGGTTATGCGCAACTTGATCGCCTGCTGCCTGGTGGTGGATGGCCCCGGCAGGCTTTGACTGAGATCCTGATCGAACAGTACGGCATCGGTGAATTGCAGCTGCTGATGCCGGCGCTCGCCAGCCTGTGTAATGAGGAACCCGGTGCCGAAACTGTCGAGCCGGGCTGGATTGCCTGGGTGGCGCCGCCGTTTCAACCGTATCCGCCCGCACTGCAGAAATGCGGTATCAATCTCGCGCGTATGCTGGTCGTGCGTCCCAGGAACGACAGCGAGGTGCTGTGGTCGGCCGAGCAGGCCTTGTCTTCAGGGACCTGTGCTGCCGTGTTGTTATGGCCGCACGTGCTTGATGACCAGGCCAGCCGGCGTCTGCAACTCGCCGCCGAAAAGGGTGGCAGCTGGGCCATCGCATTTCGTCCACTCTCGGCGCGCTACGAACCGTCTGCCGCTGCATTGCGTCTCGAACTCTCTGCAGATCATCGGGGCACACGGCTCGCGATTTTGAAAAGCCGTGGTGGCAGTCCTGCGGTATTGCACGATGTGGTATGACGATGCGGCCGGTACGACGACCACCCGTTATCGCGCGGGACAGCGCACCGCCCCCTGACACTTCCCGTCAGCACCCACAGTATGCGTTGCCGCTCGCGAAAGCAGAGCAGCTCTGGTTTTGCGTGTATCTGCCGAACCTGCCGCTCGAAGCCTGCGGACCGGGCGACGGGGATATCGCCGTCATCGAGGAACAACAGGGCGTTCATCGCGTATTGATTGCCGGTGATAACGCCATGGCTGCTGGTGTATTGCCAGGGCAGTCGCCGAATGCGGCGCTGGCGTTGCTGCCAACCCTGAAGCTCGAAGAACGCAGCGTGATCCGGGAGCAGCAAGTACTCGAATTGCTCGCAACCTGGCTCGAACAGTTCAGTTCTTTCATCTCTATCGCCGGGTCCGATGTGCTGTTGCTCGAGATAGCAGGCAGCCTGCGGCTGTTCAGTGGTTTGAAGAGCCTGCGCCGGCAAATTGCGACAGGGCTCGAGGCGCAGGGATTCGAGGCTTCGCTGGCGATTGCGCCGACGCCGCTGGCGGCAACCTGGCTCGCACGGGGCCGGCGGCGTGCCTGTATTCGCGAACCGGCCAATATCATGGCAGCGCTGCGAGGTCTGCCACTGTCCTGTCTCGACTGGCCACCTACGGTGCTCGAGTCACTTGTCGGTATGGGAATTGCTGACGTTGGCGATTGCCTGCGTTTACCCCGGGAAGGTTTTGCACGGCGCTTTGGCGTAAAACGCTTGCTGCAGCTGGATCGTGCGCTCGGACGCGTGCCGGATCCGCGCAACTCCTGGCGAGCACCGGAACGGTTTTGCGCCGATTTCGAGATGACGGAGGAGCAGAGCGACCGGGAGCTGTTGCTGGCGATTTGCCACGAATTGCTGCAGGCGCACGAGCATTTTTTGCTGGCGAGGCAGCTGGGCACGCAGCGCCTGCTATTCACGTTCTTCCACCTCAAGGCGAAGGCGACGTCGCTGCCGCTAGGCGGCGCCCGTGCCGACCGTGCGGCGGATCACTGGTACGAATTACTGCGTCTGCGGTTCGAAAAACTGGTCCTGCCCGAGCCCGTTATCGCAATACGGTTGCGTAGCGGTACTGCCCAGGCGCTTCCCGGTGCATCAGGCCACCTGGCATTCCACGGCAGAGCGCCGCGCGAGCACTACTACTCGATGTCACAACTTGCCGAACGGCTGGCAGCGCGTATCGGCAACGGATCCGTGCACGGCGTCAATGCGGTTGCCGATCACCGGCCACAGTATGCCTGGAGCACGCGGGATTTATTTGCGGCGCGGGCGGCTGATGCGCTGATGCGGGTCCGGCAGGGTATCGAACGTCCATTGTGGTTGCTGCCGGATCCCGAATTGCTGTCGACGGATAATGGCCATCCGCTGCACCAGGGTAAATTGCGTTTTCTTTCGGGGCCCGAGCGCCTCGAAACCGGCTGGTGGGATGAGCACGGCATTGCTCGTGACTATTACACGGCAGTCAGCCCGCGTGGCGCCGGGCTCTGGGTCTTTCGTAACCGGGATCATCAGCGAGGCGGCGAGGCTGCCTGGTATTTGCACGGCATTTTCGGATGACATAATGCGGCGGATTCGCTACGCGGAACTGCATGCACTCAGCAATTTCACGTTCCTGCGTGGTGCGTCACACCCTGAGGAGCTGGTGGAGACGGCTGCGGCCCTCGGTTATGAAGCGCTTGCGATTACCGACGAGTGTTCGATGTCTGGTGTCGTTCGCGCGCACATGGTGGCAAAGGCTGCCAAACTCAAACTCATCATCGGTTCCGAGCTGCGATTGCGCAGTGGCCGCAAGCTGGTGGTGCTTGCGAAGAACCGGAATGGCTATGCTGCACTCTGCCGGCTCATCACGCGGGCCCGGCGCGCTGCAGAGAAGGGCAGCTATGTATTGACACGGAACCTCTTCGAGGACGGACTCCCGGATTGCATCGTGCTGTGGGTGCCGGACGATGCGCTCGCGCTCGATGTCGAAGATCACTGGATACGTGAGACATTTCGGGACCGTTTGTGGATCGCGGTCGAATTGCTTGCCAACGGGCGCCAGGAAGAACGTCTCGAGGCATTACGGGAAGTCGGCCGACGGCTCAAGTTACCGCTGGTCGCAAGCGGCGACGTGCATATGCATCGTCGCTCGAGGCGCGTGTTGCAGGATACCCTGACGGCCATCCGCGAGGGCGTGACCGTCGACCAGGCCGGTTTCCTGCTGTATCCGAACGGTGAACGCCACCTCCGCTCCCTCGAAGTGTTGCAGCATTTCTATCCGGAAGAATTACTGCAGGAGACGCTGCATATCGCGGCGAGTATCGATTTTTCACTCGACGAGTTGCGCTACGAGTACCCGGACGAAATCGTTCCCGCGAGCGAGACCCCGGCAAGCTACCTCAGGAAACTGACCGAGCAGGGCATGCGTGAGCGCTGGCCCGGCGATGTGCAACAAAAGGTCGTGCGACTCATCGAGCACGAACTCCAGCTTATTGCCGAGCTTCGCTATGAACCATATTTCCTGACGGTTTACGATATCGTCAGCTTTGCGCGCTCGAAAGGCATTCTTTGCCAGGGCAGGGGTTCGGCCGCAAATTCCGCCGTCTGTTTTTGCCTGGGGATTACAGAGGTCGACCCGGCACGCATGGAGACACTGGTCGAGCGATTCATTTCCAAGGAGCGCAACGAGCCACCCGACATCGACGTCGATTTCGAACACGAGCGGCGCGAGGAAGTCATCCAGTACATCTACGGGAAATACGGCAGGGACCGGGCTGCGCTGGCGGCTACGGTCATCACCTACCGGCCGCGTAGTGCGTTACGGGATGTCGGCAAAGCGCTCGGACTGTCGGAAATGCAGGTTGGCCATCTTGCACGTTCGATGCAATGGTGGGACGGCAAGCGCGTCGATGATAGCCGCGTCCTCGAGGCGGGACTGGATCCTGGTAGCCCGGTGATCCGGCGTCTGCTTTATCTCGTCAGGGAGCTGATCGGTTTCCCCAGACACCTGTCGCAGCATGTCGGTGGTTTCGTCATTGCGAACGGTCCGATGTCGGAGCTCGTACCGATCGAGAACGCATCGATGGAAGAGCGTACCGTGATCCAGTGGGAGAAGAACGACCTCGAGGATTTGGGGCTGTTGAAAGTCGACGTGCTCGGGCTGGGTATGTTGACGGCGATTCGCCGCAGTTTCGACCTGATACGTGATTTCGACGGCCGCCAGTACACGCTGGCGAACGTGCCCGCGGAGGATCCCGTCGTCTACGACATGATCTGTGAAGGCGACACGATGGGCGTTTTCCAGATCGAGTCGCGTGCGCAGATGGCGATGCTGCCGCGACTGAAACCTCGATGTTATTACGACCTCGTCATCGAGGTCGCGATCATCCGGCCCGGGCCTATCCAGGGCGACATGGTGCATCCCTACCTGCGGCGACGGAACGGCGAGGAAGCCGTCGATTATCCCAGCGAAGAAGTAAAGGGCGTCCTGCAGCGTACCCTGGGCGTGCCGATATTCCAGGAACAGGTGATGGCGCTGGCGGTCGTGGCGGCGGGCTTCACCCCGGGCGAAGCAGATCGCCTGCGGCGTGCCATGGCGGCGTGGAAGCGCCGCGGCGGCCTCGGACCCTTCGAAGACAAGTTGATCGACGGCATGCACCGGCGCGGCTACAGCAAGGAGTTTGCGCGGCAAATCTTTCGCCAGATCGAGGGTTTCGGCGAATACGGCTTTCCGGAGTCGCATTCGGCCAGTTTCGCGCTGCTCGTGTACGTTTCCTGTTGGCTCAAATGCCATACGCCGGCCGCCTTTACCTGTGCGCTGCTGAACAGCCAGCCGATGGGGTTTTATTCGGCCTCGCAACTTGTCCAGGACCTGCGCCGCCACGGCGTCGAAGTTGGCGGCGTCGATATCAACCGGAGCGACTGGGATTGTTCACTCGAGGAGGGCGAGGATGGCGCGGCGTTACTGCGGCTCGGTTTCCGCATGGTAAAGGGCCTGTCCGAAGAGACGGGGCGGAATATTGCCGACAAACGCGGGGAGCAGGCATACGAGAGCACCCAGCAGCTCCTGGAAAGGGCCGGGCTCGATCGTCGGGAACTCGAGGTGCTTGCATCGTCCGGTGCGCTCAGGACGCTCGAGGGGCACCGTCACCAGGCACGCTGGGTCGTGGCAGGGGTCGAGAAGCCCGGCGGTCTGTTTGCCACGATGGATCGTTTCGAGGCAACGCCACTCCTCAAGAAACCTACCGAGGGCCAGAATATCGTCGCTGATTACAAGAGCGTCGGCCTTACACTTGAGCGGCATCCGATGTACCTGGTGCGCCATCGCCTGGACCGCTATCGCTACGTACAGGCAGGACGTCTGCGGGATATGGAATCAGGGCAGGGTATCAGCGTCGCCGGTCTGGTCATCACCAAACAGCGGCCGGGTACGGCCAGCGGCGTCACCTTCGTGACGCTCGAAGACGAGACCGGTCACATCAACCTGGTGGTGTGGAAGCACATTGCGGAACGGGATCGCGCTGCGCTGCTCAATGCGCGGCTGATGGGGGTGCGGGGTGAATTACAGATCGAGTCGGGCGTGATCCACGTGATCGCGAGGAAGCTCATCGATCATACGTCGATGCTGGGTGATCTCGAGGTGAAGTCCAGAGATTTTCGCTAGGAGGGCAACCTGCAGGAGCACGCCTCGGCGCGCGACCGCGGTTCGAGAACCACCCCTAAAGTTCGTCGTCGAGATTGAAATTGAACGTGCTGTCCAGGTCTTCGTTGGCCCGGCGCATATCCTCGAGTTCCTCGAGGCGCCGTCGAATCTCGCGCCTGCGAGCGACGTCGTCGCTATCCGTCGCCTCCAGCTTGGCGACAAGTTCCTCGACGTTGATCTCTACCGAGATGTCGCCGATGTTGTCGTCATCGTCCATATCCTCGACGTCGTCATCGTCATCGAGATCGTCATCCTCGATATCTTCGTCGACTTCATCTAACGGTATGTTGTCTTTGATGTCACCGACCATCGCCGATACCTCACACAACAAATAGCAAGACTGGTGAGAGCCTGTTTAGCTATAACTTTTCGCCTGTATACCGCGAAAAATCATGCTACGCAAGGACTCTAATCTCAACGAATCAGATTATTTATTTCAAAAATGGGCAGGAGGATTGCGAGGACGATGACCATCACGATCGCACCCATTGCCACGATCAACAGGGGCTGAAGGATACCGAGTAAGGCGGCGATGAGACCGTCGACTTCACGCTCCTGGCCCGAAGCTGATCGCGCCAGCATTTCTTCGAGACGGCCGCCCGCTTCACCGCTGGAAATCAGGTGAATCATCATTGGCGGAAACAGCTTGCTCGCCGCCAGAGACCGACTGATTCCTGCGCCTTCGCGAACCCGTAACGCGGCCTCGTTAACGGCTTCACGCATAGGCAGATTCTCGATGACTTCAGCGGATATCTTCATCGCTTCCAGTACCGGGACACCGCTGCCGGCGAGAATGCTGAATGTGCGCGTGAATCGCGCCGTGTTGATGCCGCGAGTCAGTCGACCGGCGATCGGCATCCGCAAAAGGAACTCATGGTAGCGTCGCCGTGGACCTTCCTTCTGAAACAGCCACCACAAACCCCATATCACAGCAGCCATGGCGATGATCAACAAGAGCCAGTTGTTGCGCAGGAAGTCGCTGGTGGCGATCAGGCCGCGGGTCAGGGCCGGCAGCTCGGCCGAAGTGTTTTCGAAAACACTGACGATGCGCGGCACCACTGTCGCCAACATGAAACTGATGATACTGATTGCCATGACGATCAGCGCAGCCGGGTAGATCATGGCGTTGGTGATGCGCTGTCGAAGCTCCTGCCGGGCTTCCGTGTAGTCAGCGAGTCTTTCGAGGACCACGTCCAGGTGTCCCGACTGTTCGCCGGCTGCGACCGTTGCGCGGTAGAGTTCGGGAAAAGCCTGGGGGAAGTCGCCAAGGCCGTCTGCCAGCGTGTGTCCCTCCATGACCCTGGAGCGCACTCCAAGCAGGATACTCTTGGTTCGCGGCTGGTCGTTCTGCTGCGAGACCGCGAGCAGGACTTCTTCGAGCGGCAACCCGGATTGTGACAGCGACGCCATCTGTCGTGTAATCAGCGCGAGCTCACCCGGCGACAAGCCGCGCCGCAGCGAAAACGTCGTCTGCCGTTTCGCTTCCCGCTGCGCAACCTCGGTGACGCGCACGGGAAACATGTTGCGCTCGCGCAGCATCTGCCTGACGTGTTTGGGCGTGTCACCCTCGATCAGGCCTTTCGATTCCTTGCCGGATTTGTCCAGCGCGACGAATTCGTAGGCACCCACTGCGAGCTACCGGACTAGTCTTCGCGCGTAACGCGCAATACTTCTTCCAGCGTCGTGCTGCCGTTCAGCACGCGACGCCGGCCGTCAGCGCGGATGCTCGGCGTCATCGTCCGGGCATGGCGCTCGAGTTCCTGTTCACTGACCCCGTCGTGAATCATTGCGCGCATTGCATCGTCGAGCGCAATGAGTTCATAAATTCCGGTACGGCCTGCAAAGCCTGCACTGCCTGGCTCGCCAGGCTTGTAGAGCGTGGGCGGGTTATTCGGGTCGACACCGAGAACACGGCATTCGTATTCCGTCGCCGTGTACGGCACCTTGGTGTCTTTGTCGAGAACGCGAACGAGGCGCTGCGCGAGTACGCCGATCAGGCTCGATGAGAGCAGGAAAGGCTCGACGCCCATGTCCCGAAGTCGGGTTACGGCGCCTGCAGCCGTGTTGGTATGCAAGGTCGACAATACGAGGTGACCGGTAAGGCTGGCCTGGACTGCGATTTCGGCGGTTTCAAGATCGCGGATCTCGCCGACCATGACGACGTCGGGATCCTGTCTCAGGATGGCGCGCAGCCCGCGCGCGAAGGTCATTTCGACCTTCGTGTTCACCTGCGTCTGGCCGATACCGTCGATGAAGTACTCGATAGGATCCTCGACAGTCATGATGTTGCGGGTGTGATCGTTGATTCGATCGAGCGCCGCATACAACGTCGTTGTCTTGCCGGAACCCGTCGGGCCCGTGACGAGGATGATGCCGTGAGGCTTGTGGATCAGCTCGTCCATCTTGAACATTGACTGGTCATCCATGCCGAGCGCGGTCAGGTTGAGTCGCCCCGCCTGCTTGTCGAGCAGGCGCAGCACGACGCGCTCACCGTGCCCCGAGGGCAGGGTCGATACGCGCACGTCCACGGCACGTCCCGCGATCTTCAAGGAAATACGGCCGTCCTGTGGCAGCCGTTTCTCGGCGATATCGAGTTTCGACATGACCTTGATGCGCGATACGACAAGAGGCGCAAGCGCGCGACGCGTGTGCAATACGTCGTGCAGTACACCATCCACGCGGAAGCGCACGCCGAGCCGGTTTTCGTACGGTTCGATGTGAACATCGGACGCGTTTTCCTTAATGGCCTCCGTCAGGACCGCGTTGATAAAGCGGATGATGGGAGCGTCGTCGTCGCTCTCGAGCAGGTCGGATGGCTCGAGTTCCTGCGCGACCTGCGTCAAATCGAATTCATCGTCCAGGCCGCCCACCATTTCCATGGCCTTTTGACCGCCCTGTTCGTAGGATGCCTGCAGCATCGAATCGAAGATATCCGGTGATACGCGAGACAATTTGAGAGGTACGCCCATGTAGCGTCTGACCTCTGCGATGCTGAGCGGGGATGCGCCTGCGCGATAGACGGCATCGGCACCGTCAGGCGTCATCTCGCTAATCAGGATGCCGTGGCGCTTCGCAAAAGAGAAGGGCAGCGCACGTTGCTCGGCAGCCGCCTCCAGTTCGATTTCGGCCGGCGTCTCCAGCACGATGTCCGTTTCAGCTTCCGTTACCATTGATTCGGCAGCACTTATTGCTCGTTGTTAGGTGGTGGTTCCATGGTCGTCGGCGTGACCGTCCTGTCCGCTTCTTCGAACGGGGGCAGCGCAAAGCCTTCCTCGCCAGGCATCAAATTGATCCCGTCCTCGTTGGTCTGATCGAGAAGATCCTTGATCAGATTGTACTTGGAATTGGTTTCTGTCGAGATCGTTGCCGCATCCCGAAGTATCGTCGGCCGGATGAACACCAGCAGGTTGGTCTTGACCTTGTCGGTCTTTTGCGCGCGGAAGAGTGCGCCCAGGAACGGAATCGAACCGAGTATCGGCACGCGTTGCTCGCTCTCGCGAAGCACGTCTTCCAGCAGGCCACCAAGGACCAGAATCTGGCCGTCGTCGACGATCACGGTAGTCTCGACGATACGCTGGTTGGTAATCAGGTCGGTCGCGCCTTCGACCGATTGCGCGATGTTCGATATCTCCTGGGAAATATCGAGAAGCAGCGAATTACCTTCATTGATTTGCGGCGTGATAGTCAGTTTCACGCCCACCTGTTCGCGTTGAATGGTCTGGAACGGATTGACGGAGCCGATGTTGCCGCCCGTGTTGGTGAACGAACCGGTGACGAACGGGACTTCCTGGCCGACATTCAGGCTGGCTTCCTCGTTATCCGTCGTCACCAGCGATGGTGTGGAAATGATATTAGTGTCCGCGTCACCCTCGAGCGCGCGCAGAATAGCGGCAAAACTTACGCCTGTGTCGCTGAGGCGGCCCACGCCAAAGGTGATACCTTCGCCAATCAGGGAGGACGGGTCCACTGGCGTCTCGCCCCCACCTGCTGCGGCGCCTGCAAGCTGCACGACCCCGGGACCCAGGCTCGGGAAATTGGTCGCGCTGATAGGTGTCGTCGAGGCTGCACCTTCTACTGCCCACGTTATGCCGAGTTCCGCGGTCTTGTTCGCGATAACCTCGACGATGATCGCTTCGACCAGCACCTGCGCCCGGCGGATATCGAGCTTGTCGACGATCTGCATCAGGGAGCGCATCATCTTCGGCGGCGCGTTTACGACGATAGCGTTGGTCTGCGTGTCGGCCCATACGCTTACGTCGCCGTTCTGAGGCGACGCCGCCGCGCCGCCAGCCGCTCCCTGGGCGGCGACCTGGCCCTGGAAGTGTTGCTGGAGTTTCGTCGCCAGCTCTTCCGCGTCGGCGTAGCGCAGGTAACGTACCTGGGTGTCGCCGCCGTCCTCGAGCGGCGTATCGAGGTGTGCAATTAAAGTGCGCAGCCGCAGACGGTCCGCCCTGTCGCCGCCGACAAGTACACTGTTCGTGCGCGCGTCTGCAACCAGGCTGGTCGACACGGGCGCGCCGTCGGAGCGCGGCTGTTGCGTCAATGCCGTCAGGACCCGCACAACTTCCGACGAGGAAGCGTGCTGCAGGGGAATGACCTCTATATCGTCTTCGCTCGACAGATCGATACGGCGAATGATACTGACCATCCGCGCCACGTTGCCGGCCCGGTCCGAGATAATCAGCATATTGGAGCCAGGGTGTGCCGCGAGGTGACCGAACTGCGGAATCAGCGGCCGCAGTATCGGCACGAGTTGTGCTGCGCCGACGTTCTGTACCTGGATCACCTGGGTGACGATATCGTCGTCGCCCGCCGCACGGCCGGTACCCATTGGAGAGCCATACTGCCTCGCCGTGGCATTAGGAATGATCTTTATGATGTCGCCACTCTGCATTGCAGCAAGCTGGTGCACTTCCAGAATCGCCAGGAATGCCTCGTAGAACGCATCCGGTGTCATCGGTGTCTTCGAGAGCATCGTTACCTTGGCATTCACCCTGGGATCGATGATGAAGTTCCTGTCTGTAACGGCGCTCACAGCCTCGACGATCTGCCGAATGTCTGCTTCCTTGTAGTTCGGCGTGATAGTTACTTGTTGGGCGAACAGTGTTATCGGGACCACGACCAGCGCCAGCATCGTTACGCCGAGCTTGCGCAGCACCTTTATTGATTGGTGGTTCATTCGGTTTCGTCTTCCCCAAGATTGAGTTGATCGGTTTTCAGTACGATGACTTCCGGTTGGCCGTTACGCTCGACCGTGACGGAGACCTGGGCCGCTGTACCGAGCGACTGGAAAATCTCCATGGCCTGTGTCGGATCCGTCAATGCCTGGCCGTCGATATCCTTGATGAGATCCCCCGGCCGGAGACCGAGCGCGGCAAACTGGCGCCGGTCACGACCGGGATATACACGGTATCCCTGCTGCTGTCCGTTGACGAAGTAGGGCGTGGGGCGGATTACGTCGGCCAGCCGCGCCACGTTCTGCGAGACAACGGACTGGATGCTCGGATTAGGTGTCGCCTGCCGTTGCGTCGTCGTACGCCGCACCGGTGCAGTCGCGACCTGCTTGTATTCTTCGGGCAGCCGCAGATTGGTCAGGCGGCCATTCTCGTTGAGGACGACTCTGTCCGTGTACACTGCGTGCAGTTTGGCGCCCGACCCGATCGGGTCGCCGATGAGGTACACCTTCTCTTCATTCCTGCCGTCGGTGATGATAGCCGCCGACATCGTGGGTTCCGGCGACGCTATAGTGCCTTTCAGTTCGAGGTTGGACAGACGCGTATCCTCGAGGTTCTCGTCGGATTCCCTGGGAACGACGGGCGCTGCGTCATCGGCGCCGGCCTCGCCAAACAGGTGTACGGCGGCAATCGCCTGAACATCCGCCGATACAGCATCGGACCTGCCCGTGACAGCCTGCCCAGCGGGCACAATGACTGCGTCACCGGCGGCCGGCCCCGGTATCAGCATCCAGATAATGTTCGCCAGCTGCCAGCCGATGGCGATAACGAGGATCAGGGCTACCCAGGGTGGCAACAGCTGATTGGCGGCTCCCAGCGCACGGGTACCGTCCAGGCTCGTAAGATCCGACCATTTCGCTTCGGTGGCCATGCAGAGTCCGGCTTTATCCTTGTCCTGATCCGTTTACGTTAACGCAGCGAGGTGATGATACGGGTCGTGGCCGCGTAAACAAGGACCTCAGGCAGTAAAAATCCTATATTTGCCAATAATATACCAAGACTTAATTAACAAAAATCGATTTCCGCACGGAGTTTGGCTTGAAATTCTGCGAACCACGATGAAATTGGTGCCCGACGGCCATATATAATAACCCGCAGAAGGCCGGGTCGGCACGAAAAGTCCGGCCTATTTTGCTAAGACTGGCTGGACCGGGGACGGAAAACAGGACCGATGAGTGAACGACGTACCGACACGGAACGAGGCCCGAACTTCGCCCTCGAGGTCGAGGAAGCCAGGCCGAAAATCAAGGAGCCGCCGCTGTATCGTGTCGTCCTTATTAATGACGACTACACCCCGATGGAGTTTGTCGTCAACATCCTGGAATCCATATTCGGCATGGAGCGGACACGAGCGACGCAGGTCATGCTGGAAGTACATACGAAAGGCAAAGGCATCTGCGGCGTGTACAATTTCGAAATAGCGGAAACGAAGGTCGCGCAGGTCATGGGTCTGGCGCAGCAGCATCAGCATCCTCTGTTGTGCACAATGGAAGAGTCGTAACAGGAGTCGATACCAGCAAATGTTGAGCAGTGAACTAGAGTTTTGTCTTAACGAGGCGTTCCAGCGGGCGCGCGATCAACGTCATGAATTCATGACGGTCGAGCACCTGTTGCTTGCGTTGCTGGATATCCCGCGGGTTCACGAGATTCTCAAGGCGTGCAATTCGAACATCACGGAATTGCGGCGGCAGCTTGCTGAATTCATCGAGGAGCAGACGCCGCTGCTGGCTCAGGACGACGACACCGATGTGCAGCCAACGCTGGGATTCCAGCGCGTACTGCAGCGCGCAGTCTTCCACGTGCAATCGAGTGGCAAGAAAGAAGTGACGGGCAGCAACGTGCTCGTCGCGATTTTCAGCGAGAAGCAGTCACAGGCCGTCTATTTCCTCAATCTGCAGGACATTACGCGCCTGGATGTCGTCAACTACTTATCCCACGGCATGCCGCAACTTCCTGGCGAGGGGAACAGCGAGGAGCAGGAAGCGTCGCTGGAGACGGATACTGAGGCGGAGGCCACGCCGCTCGAGCGGTACGCGACCAATCTCAACCAGCTGGCCATCGACGGCAAAATCGACCCCCTGATCGGCCGCGAGATCGAAATCGAAAGGACGGTTCAGATCCTCTGCCGCCGCAGAAAGAACAACCCTCTCTACGTGGGTGACGCAGGTGTTGGCAAGACGGCGCTTGCGGAAGGCCTGGCGCGCATGATCACCGAGGAGCGGGTGCCGGAGGTTCTGCGCGATGCGACGATCTATGCACTCGACATGGGTACCCTGATCGCGGGCACCAAGTACCGCGGCGATTTCGAGAAGCGCCTGAAGGGGGTCATCAAGGAAGTACAGAAGGATCCTGGCGCGATTCTGTTCATCGACGAAATCCACACCGTCATCGGTGCCGGTGCCGCGTCGGGTGGGGTCATGGATGCCAGCAACCTGATCAAGCCGGTACTGGCAAACGGCGAGATTCGCTGCATCGGTTCGACGACCTACGAGGAGTACCGCGGTATTTTCGAGAAGGACCATGCGCTTGCCCGCCGATTCCAGAAAATCGACGT
>JBFEXY010000027.1:0-15699 GCA_041562415.1 Woeseiaceae bacterium | reverse complement strand
GGCTTGCCCTGCTTACCTTCGAGCGACTCGAGCAGCGCCGTTTCCTCACCGCAGATATACGCGCCGGCGCCGACAAAGGTGTACAGGTCGAAGTCGATGCCGGAACCACCTATGTTCTTGCCGAGCAGCCCCGCCTCGTACGCCTCCTTGACGGCCGCCTCGAAGCGCGGCACCGGTTCATCGATGAACTCGCCGCGGATGTAGTTGTAGCCAACGGTCGCGCCCATCGCGTAGCCTGCAATGGCCATGCCCTCCACCAGTGCGTGAGGGTTGTAGCGCAGGACCTCGCGATCGTGGCAGGTACCCGGCTCGCTCTCATCGGAGTTGCAGACGAGGTACTTCTGACCGTTGTAGCCTTTGGGCATGAAACTCCATTTCAGTCCGGTCGGGAAACCGGCGCCGCCGCGGCCGCGCAAGCCCGAAGCCTTCACGGTGTCGATGACATCATCCGGAGACATCTCGCCCTTCAGGATCTTGCGCCACGCTTCGTAGCCGCCGTGCTTCTCATATGTCGCCAGCGCCCAGGAGTTCTCCTCGCCGAGCGTCGAGAAACAGACGAGATTCTGCTCGTAAGCCATCAGTCGAGCCCGTCCAGGATGTCGTCGACCTGGTCCTTGGTCAGGTTCTCGTAATATTTGTGGTTCACCATCATCATCGGTGCACCACAGCAAGCCGCCAGGCACTCCTCCTCACGCTTGAGATAGATCCGGCCGTCTTCCGTGCTTTCGCCGAGCTTGACACCAAGCTTGTTCTCGACGTGTTCGACGATATCGTCGGCACCCCGGAGCATGCAGGAGACATTGGTGCAGATGGCGACATTGTTGCGCCCCACCGGCTTCGTCTGGAACATCGAATAGAACGTCGCAACCTCGTACACCTGGATATTCGGTAAGCCCAGGTACTCGGCGACGGCATCCATGAGTTCCGGCGTCAGGAATCCGTCGTTATCGTGCTGCGCGGCGTGCAACGCGCCTATCACGGCCGAACGCTGCCGATCCTCCGGAAACCGCGCTTTCCAGTGCTCGATTTCCTCGCGGACGTGCTCTGAGAGAAGCGTGTCGCTGCTCATCGGTCCACCTCACCAAATACGATGTCCTGCGTACCGATCACGGCCACGACGTCCGCAAGCATATGGCCTTCGACCATCTCCGGCATCGCTGACAGGTGCGCGAAGCCCGGCGCGCGAATCTTCACGCGGTACGGTTTGTTGGCGCCGTCCGATATCACGTAGACACCGAACTCGCCCTTGGGATGCTCCACGGCCGCGTAGGCCTCACCCTCCGGCACGCAGTAGCCTTCCGTAAACAGCTTGAAGTGATGAATCAGCGATTCCATGTCGTCTTTCATCTCGACACGGTTAGGGGCAACGACCTTGCGGTCGTCGATCATGACCGGACCCGGGTTATTTCGGAGCCACTCGACGCACTGCCTGATGATCCGGTTCGACTGACGGAGTTCCTCGACGCGCACGAGATAGCGGTCGTAGCAATCGCCGTTGACGCCGACCGGGATGTCGAAGTCCACCTGGTCGTAGACCTCGTAGGGCTGTTTCTTGCGCAGGTCCCATTCGACCCCGGAACCGCGCAGCATCGGGCCACTGAAGCCCAGCTGCATGGCGCGCTCCGGCGATACCACGCCGATGTTGACCGTGCGCTGCTTCCAGATCCGGTTGTCGGTCAGCAGCGTCTCGTACTCATCGACGCAGCCGGGGAACTTGTTCGTGAAGGCCTCCACGAAGTCGAGCAGGGAGCCCTGCCGGTCTGCATTCATGCGATCGACGTCTTTCTTGCTGCGAAACTTCGACTCCTGGTACTTAGGCATCGTCTCCGGCAGGTCGCGGTACACGCCGCCAGGCCGGTAATAGGTCGCATGCATGCGCGTCCCGGAGACCGCCTCGTAAAGATCCATCAGGTCTTCACGCTCGCGGAAGCAGTACAGGAATATGGTCATGGCGCCGATATCGAGCCCGTGCGCGCCCAGCCACATCAGGTGATTCAGGATGCGCGTGATCTCGTCGAACATCACTCTTATATATTGGGCACGCACCGACACTTCGATGCCGAGCAGCTTCTCGATGGCAAGGACGTAGCCATGCTCGTTGCACATCATCGAGACATAGTCGAGCCGGTCCATATAGCCGATGCTCTGGCTGAAGGGCTTGGATTCGGCGAGCTTCTCCGTGGCACGGTGCAGTAGCCCGACGTGCGGATCGGCCTTGTGGATTACCTCGCCTTCAAGTTCCAGCACCAGTCGCAATACGCCGTGCGCCGCGGGGTGTTGCGGACCGAAGTTCATCGTGTAGCTCTGAATCTCAGCCATCCGCCTCGTCCTTCAGCTCCGCCGAGTAACGGTTGTCGTCGCGTATGACTCGGGGCACGAGCGTACGCGGCTCGATGCTAACCGGCTGGTAGGCCACCCGGCCCTTTTCCTCGTCGTAACTGACCTCCACATTACCGATCAGCGGGAAGTCCTTGCGGAACGGATGGCCGATGAAACCGTAGTCGGTGAGGATGCGCCGCAGATCGGGATGGCCTTCGAAAAGAATACCGTACAGATCGAACGCCTCTCGTTCGAACCAGTTGGCCGAATTCCAGATATCGACGACGGAATGGACGATCGGCGGGTTGCTCGTACCGGTGTATACCCTGAGCCTCATCCGCAGGTTTTGCTGCAGGGACAACAGGTGGTAAACGACCGCAAAACGCCTGGGGTCGAATTCGTCGGCTTCGTCGAGGATAACCGGCTCCCGTTCGACACCGCGGCTGAAGCCGGTGTCCGTGGCACTCTGTGTGCACCACTCGTCACTGCCGTAAGTCAGGTAGTCCACGCCGCATACGTCGATGAGCATTTCGAAACCGATTTCGCCGCGCAAGGCCGTGGCCACTTCGATCAGGTGATCCTTGTCCACCTCATAGGTCAGCTCGCCGCAGCGGGACTCGACGCGGAGCATTTGTTCACCGAAGCGCTCGTCGATACGAGCTGCCAATGTCTCGAAACGATCAGTCATGCCTGTTTTTTTATCGCCTGGCTATCGTGCTGGTTCGGCGAATCTTGTTCTGCAGTTGAATGAGCCCGTAAATGAGGGCCTCCGCCGTCGGAGGACACCCCGGAACGTATACATCGACGGGAACGATCCGGTCGCAACCCCTTACGACCGCATAGGAATAATGGTAATAGCCACCACCGTTGGCGCAAGAGCCCATGGAGACCACCCACCTTGGCTCAGGCATCTGGTCGTAAACCTTGCGCAAGGCCGGCGCCATTTTATTGGTGAGCGTGCCGGCGACGATCATGCAGTCCGACTGTCTGGGGCTGGGCCGGAAGATAATGCCAAAACGGTCCAGGTCGTAACGGCTGGCCCCCGCCTGCATCATTTCGACGGCGCAACAGGCGAGGCCGAAGGTCATGGGCCACAGGGAGCCGGTTCGTGCCCAGTTCATCACGGTGTCGACGCTCGTCACGACGAAACCTTTTTGCTGGAGACTGTCACCAGCCGCCGCGGCCGTGTTCTCAGCCCCGGACTCCTGCGGCGACGTTTCCTGCGCTAATCCCATTCGAGCGCCCCCTTCTTCCACTCGTAAATGAAACCGACCACAAGTATTGCCAGGAATATGCCCATCGCGGCAATGCCGAAGCGGCCGACGGTGTCGAGGGACACTGCCCAGGGAAACAGAAACGCGATTTCGAGATCGAAAATAATGAAAAGGATGGCTACGAGGTAATAGCGAACGTCGAATTTCATTCGCGAATCATCGAAGGCTTCGAAACCGCACTCGTACGGAGAGAGTTTCTCTTCGTCCTTGCGACCATGCCCGATCAGGAAACCGAGACCAAGCAGCACGCCGCCAAGGGCTGCCGCTACGCCAAGGAAGATCAGTACAGGTATGTATTCTTGTAGCATTATTGACCGGGACTGGCGTTGGCTCGCTCCACAAGCGCGCCATTGTATCAGCGCGGGGCGCGTTGAACAGGCCCTGTCGGCCTTCCGGGCTCTAAAATATGACTAAAGAGATGGTGCTCTGGGCGAGACTCGAACTCGCACGGCTTGCGCCACTGCCCCCTCAAGACAGCGTGTCTACCAATTCCACCACCAGAGCAGTATCTTCGCCCTCTCTTACTCCGTGTCAGTGCCTTCTTCGGCCGGAGCGTCCTCGGCAGGCACTTCGTCGTCGAGCGATGGCAAGGCGCCAATTTCCTCTTCCGCCGGCTGCTCGAGACTCGTACCCGGGAGCGGAACCTCTACCTCGCCTTCCTCGAGCGGCACAGCCTCGGCCTCCTGCTCGACAACTGGCGCATCATCCAGCAGGCTCGTCGGCCCCGTCGTACGCTGGCTGCTGAGGTAGGCAAGCGTCAGGCTGCTCGCAAAGAAGGCGGCAGCGAGAATTCCCGTCGCGCGCGAGAAGAAGCTCGACGAACCGCGCGCACCGAAAACCGTGCCGGATGCACCTGCGCCAAAGCCGGCACCGGCATCCGCTCCCTTGCCGCGCTGCAAGAGCACGAGCACGATAATCAGGATTGCTATGAGCGTGTGCCCAATGAGCACGACCTGTTGCATAGTATTCATCGTTTCCTCAAATTTCCGTTGCGGCCCTGGCTATAGCCAGGAAATCCGCGGCTTTCAGTGAAGCGCCGCCGATCAGCCCGCCGTCGATATCGGGCATGCCGAAAAGACCAGCCGCATTGTCCCCTTTAACGCTGCCGCCGTACAGTATCTGCACTTTCTCTGCGACAGACGGATCGTGTTGCGCCAGGACTGACCGTATGTAGCGGTGCACGTCCTGGGCCTGTTCCGGCGTGGCCGTCTTGCCGGTGCCGATCGCCCAGACCGGCTCGTAGGCTATGACGGACGAGCCAACTGCGGCTATGCCGTTACGTTCGATCGCCGCCACCAGCTGTTCGGCAACGACCTGCTCGGTGCTGCCCGATTCCCGCTGTTCGAGCGTTTCGCCGACGCAGAGTATCGGTATCAGGCCCTCGGCCAGCGCTGCTGCCATTTTCTCGACAACCTGCTCGCTGGTCTCACCGTATAGCGTTCGCCGCTCGGAGTGCCCCACGATTGCGTAGCCGCAACCCACGTCCCGCAACATCGCCGGGGCAACCTCCCCGGTATAGGCGCCGGTCTCGTGTTCCGAGACATTCTGGGCCCCGAGCCCCACATTCGAGCCCTGCAGCTGGCCCGCGACCGACGCCAGATATGGATACGGCGGACACACGAGCAGGCTGACATTCTCGGCATTCGGCGCACCCTCGATGATTCCCGAGACCAGCTCACGGTTGCTCGCTTCGTCGCCGTGCATTTTCCAGTTTCCAGCAACGAGGAATTTGCGCATATGAATCTACCTGAGGGGGCCTGAAATGGCGCGCAAGGATACCGGGGCTAACGCCGCAAATCAACGCGAAATCAGGCCATTTACGCCCGGATTACGACTTTTCAGCGCGCAGCCGCAGCGACCACGGCCGCCAGCCGCTCGGCGACCGAATTGACCTGATCTTCGTCCTGGCCCTCGACCATGACGCGAATGACCGGCTCTGTACCCGAAGCTCGCAAGACGATCCGCCCGCTGTCGGCCAGCTCAATCTCGGCCGCGGTAACGGCTTCCCGAATCTGCGGCGATGCATCCGGATCCATGCGTTGCGCTGTACGCACGTTCAGCATGGTCTGCGGATATTTCGGCATACCGGCCGCAAGCTCCGACAGTTGCCTGCCGGTCCGCTTCATGACCGCGAGCACCTGCAGGGCGGTGATCAATCCGTCACCCGTCGTAGTCTGGTCCAGCACAATCATGTGGCCGGATGTCTCGCCGCCGATCACTCCGCCGCCCTGTTTCAGGGCCTCGAGCACGTAGCGATCGCCGACTGCAGCACGCCGGAACTCGATATCCCGCGCTTGCAGCGCCCGCTCCAGGCCGAGATTGCTCATCACCGTGCCCACAACAGGGCCATGGAGCCTGCCTTCTTCCTGCCAGGCCGTCGCCAGCACGTACAAAATCTGGTCTCCGTCGACCAGCCGGCCGGTTTCATCCACCAGAACCACGCGATCGCCATCGCCGTCGATCGCGATGCCGATGTCGGCACCAACCGCCGGGACCGTGAGCCGCAGCAGATCCGGTTTCGTGGAGCCGCAGCCGTCGTTGATATTACGGCCGTTCGGCGAGCAACCGATCGGAATGACCTCTGCGTCGAGGTTCGCCAGTGTACGCGGCCCGACCTTGTAGCCTGCACCGTTGGCGCCGTCGAAAACGACTTTCAGTCCGTCGAGCCGAAGACCCTTCGGGAGCGTGGAAGCGCAGAAGTCCTGGTAGCGTACCAGCGCAGAGTCGATGCGCTGCGCCTTGCCCAGGGACTGCGAATCGACGGTAATGGCGGCACTGGTGAGGCTGGCCTCGATGGCTTCCTCGACATCGTCGGTTAGCTTCGAACCGCTCCCATCGAAGAACTTGATGCCGTTGTCGTAATAAAGGTTGTGAGACGCGGAAATGACAACGCCAAGATCGGCCGAGAATTCCTGCGTCAGGTGCGCAACGCCCGGCGTCGGCAACGGCCCTACAAGCAGCACGTCGGCGCCAGCCGCGGTAAATCCTGCTTCGAGCGCCGACTCGAACATGTATCCGGACAGGCGCGTGTCCTTGCCGATCAATACGGTACCGCCCGTGGGCACCAACACCTGCGCCGCCGCACTCGCGAGTCGCAGTGCGAAGTCGGCCGTCATCGGGTCCTTACCGACGGTACCGCGCACACCGTCCGTTCCGAAATACTTTTTGCTCATCAATTCCCTTCCAGTTCCAGTACCGCTGCCGTCACGCGCATTGCGTCGACCGTCTCCCTCACATCGTGCACCCGTACGATCTGGGCGCCTTCGACAACTGCAAATACCGCAGCGGCAATACTTGCCGGCAAGCGGTCTCCCACGTCGCGGCCGGTGAGTTCCCCGAGCGTGGACTTCCTCGAGAGACCAACCAGTATCGGTCGCCCGACGGAGCGCAATTGTCTCAGATTAGCCAGCAACTCGATATTGTGCCGTGGCGTCTTGCCGAATCCGAAGCCCGGATCCACGATTATCTTGTCCTCGGCGAGTCCGGCGGCGGCACAGGCACGGACCCGCTCTGCGAGAAACTCCGCGACCTCCGCAACGACGTCACCATAACCAGGCTGGCGCTGCATGGTCCGCGGCTGACCCTGCATATGCATCAGGCAAACCGGACGCTGCAGTTCGACGGCGGCTTCCAGTGCCCCGTCTTCGCGAAGGGCACGGATGTCGTTGATCATTGCTGCGCCGGCCCCGACAGCGGCACGCATGACGGCGGGCTTGCTCGTATCGATGGATACAGGCACATCGACGGCATCGACCACGGCCTCGATCACCGGAAGAACCCGGTCGAGTTCTTCCTGCTCGGAGACATCGGTCGCACCCGGACGGGTCGACTCACCCCCGACATCGATGATCGCAGCCCCGTCCCGCGACATTGCCTCGGCCTGGCGCAAAGCAGAATCGCGGCCGGCGAAGCGTCCGCCGTCCGAAAACGAATCAGGAGTAACGTTAAGAATCCCCATCACAGCAGGGACGTCGAATTGAAGCTGACCGACGGTTAGCATCTGATCATCGTAGCAGCGCCGCGCTGTGGAAGCGCTTATCCACCGAAGGAGCGGTTCGAGAACCGCGATTGCAGGAAATTGGGCAGGCTCTCGCTTCGGGAACCCCTCCTAAGGGGGGGCTCCTGAGGCCATCAGTGTTCGGGCGCCGGACCGCCGATCTTGCCGCCCACTTCTTCCGCCTTCGGCGCGGGCGAGTCATCCTGGCTGCTGGAGCCCGTGGAATCGTCCCAGTCCTCCGGCGGTCGCGGCTCACGGCCGGCCATGATGTCCTTGATCTGCTTCTCGTCGATAGTCTCGTACTTCATCAGCGCCTTGGCCATCGAGTGCAGCTTTTCGAGGTTGTCCTCGAGATGCTTTCTCGCCCGCTCGTAATTGGTGTCGATAATACGCCGAACTTCCTCGTCGATCGCATGCGCCGTATCGTCGGACACCTGCTTGTGCTGCGTGACCGAGCGGCCGAGGAATACCTCGCCGTCGTCCTCACTGTACGTCAGTGGCCCGAGCCGGTCAGAGAGGCCCCACTTGGTGACCATGTTGCGGGCCAGCTCAGTCGCGCGCTCGATGTCGTTAGAGGCACCTGTGGTCACTCCGTCGGTACCGTTAATCATCTCCTCCGCGATGCGACCACCGAAGAGGCTGGCGATCTGGCTTTCAATACCCTGCCGGGAGATGCTGTAGCGGTCCTCCTCGGGCAGATACATCGTCACGCCGAGCGCCCTCCCGCGTGGAATGATCGTTACCTTGTAAACGGGATCATGCTCCGGCACGAGGCAACCGACAATCGCATGTCCTGCCTCGTGGTAGGCCGTATTGAGCTTTTCTTTCTCGCTCATGACCATCGAGCGCCGCTCGGCGCCCATCATGATCTTGTCCTTGGCCTTCTCGAACTCATCCATGCTCACGACGCGCTTGTTGCCACGAGCAGCGAACAAAGCGGCTTCGTTAACGAGGTTGGCGAGATCGGCGCCGGAGAAACCGGGGGTGCCGCGCGCGATGACGCTCGGGTTCACGTCGTCGTTGAGGGGCACCTTCCGCATATGCACCTTGAGGATGAGTTCCCTGCCACGCACGTCCGGTAAGGGCACCACGACCTGGCGGTCGAAACGCCCGGGACGCAGCAAGGCTGGGTCGAGAACATCCGGCCGGTTCGTCGCGGCGATGACGATAATGCCCTCGCTGCCCTCGAAACCGTCCATTTCGACGAGCATCTGGTTCAGCGTCTGCTCACGCTCGTCGTGACCACCGCCGAGGCCGGCCCCGCGATGGCGGCCGACCGCGTCGAGTTCGTCGATAAAGATAATGCAGGGAGCCTGCTTCTTCGCCTGGTCGAACATATCGCGAACACGCGAGGCGCCGACGCCGACGAACATCTCGACAAAGTCCGAGCCGGAGATCGTGAAGAAAGGCACCTTCGCCTCTCCAGCGATAGCCCTGGCAAGCAGGGTCTTACCGGTACCCGGCGGCCCTACCATGAGAACACCTTTCGGAATCTTGCCCCCCAGGCGCTGGAACTTGCTCGGGTCCTTGAGGAACTCGACGATCTCGGCTACTTCAGCCTTGGCCTCGTCCACGCCTGCGACGTCCGCAAATGTAATGCCTACCTGGTCCTCTCCCAGCAGGCGCGCCTTACTCTTGCCGAACGACATCGCGCCGCGACCGCCTCCGCCACCCTGCATCTGGCGCATGAAGTAGATCCAGACACCGATCAGGAGCAGGATCGGGAATGAGCTGATCAGAAGCTGGCCAATCAGGCTCTGCTGCTTCGGCTCGGAGGCAGAGAAGCGGACACCGTTCTTTTCGAGCATGCCAATCAGCGGGCTGTTGTCCGTCTCCGGGCTGATCGTGTAATACGGCAATGGCTCACGCTGACCGAATCGAACCCGCTGGCCCTCGAATTCCACCAAGGTGACCTCGCCGTTACGCACTTCCGCAAGGAATTCGGAGTAATCCCGTGCCTGCGGCTGCCCGCCACTAACGCCTGACAGCCCCTGCACCACTGACAGGAGCACGACGATGATGACGATAAAAACAAGTATATTTTTGGTCAGATCATTCACATTCATTACCGCATAGGGGCTAATCCGGCATCCGGATTCTTAGACAGATTCTAAGTTAGACACTACTACAATCGATAGTTTCTCGCTACCAAATACACCTCACGGCTGCCCGGCCTGGACGCCTCGGGTTTCATGACCCTGACGCGCCCGAAACGCGCTTTGGCCGCGGCGATAAGGGCGTCGGAGCCTTCGCCCTGGAATAGCTTGCAGACAAAGTCGCCGCCTTTCTTCAGGGCCCGTTCGCACAAATCCAATGCCAGCTCCGCCAGATACATCGAGCGGGGCTGGTCAACAGATTTGTTGCCGCTAATATTGGGCGCCATGTCGCTGATTACAAGGTCGGCACGCTCGTCGCCCAGCGCCGCCTCAAGCTCTCGGAGCACCTCGTCTTCCCGGAAATCCCCCTGGATGAACTCCACCGACGGCAGGGCGTCCATTTCGAGGAGATCGAGCGCGATGATTCGCACCTGCCCTTTCAGCTTCTCCGTAATGTACTGACTCCAGCTGCCCGGCGCAGCACCGAGGTCGACGACCAGCATGCCCGGCCGCAGGAGCCTCTCCTTCGTGTCGATCTGCTCGAGCTTGTAGACCGCGCGCGATCGCCAGCCCTCGCTGCGCGCGCGCACGACGAAAGGATCGCGCTCCTGCCGCTCCCGCCAGCTTCCGGAGCTTCGCCTCGGCTTGCTCACCGTAAAGCGCCTCGTGCTCGTACTATCGGGGCCGGACCGCTGTTAAACTCCGCGCCCATGAAGCTCAGTGAATCACAGAAGAAGTACCTGCGCGGCCTGGGGCACGCTTTGAAGCCCGTCGTGATGATCGGCGACGCGGGCCTCACCGAGGGCGTCTGGTCGGAATTCAACAGCTGCCTCGAGCACCACGAACTCATCAAGGTTCGTGTCAAGGTGGGTGATCGGCAGGTGCGAGACAGTATCATCGCGGCACTCTGCGATTCCGGCGGCGCGGAACTCGTGCAGCGAATCGGCAATATGGCGCTGCTGTTTCGCGAAAACCCCGAAAAGAAGAAGCGTATCCAGTTGCCGCGCTGAGACGGCATAGCACGCTAGATATAGCGAACCTCGATGATTTCAAACTGTTTCTCGCCGTCTGGCGCAGCAAACGTGATGACATCGCCTTCATTCTGACCAATGAGTGCCCTCGCAATCGGCGACGTGTAGGAGATTAGCCCCGCACCGATATTGGCCTCGTCCTCGCCGACGATCCTGTACTCGATTTCCTTGCCGGTTGACTCGTCCAGCAGTTCTACCGTCGAACCAAATACAACCTTGCCACGTGCATCAACCTGGGTGACGTCGATGACCTGAAGGTGCGAGAGTTTTCCTTCAATCTCCTTGATGCGACCCTCGATGAAGCCCTGCTGTTCCTTGGCCGCATGGTATTCGGCATTTTCCTTGAGGTCGCCGTGCGCACGTGCCTCCGCGATCGCCTTGATCACGTTCGGACGCTCGACCGACTTGAGTCGTTTCAACTCATCCTTGAGTAATTCGTGACCTCTGACGGTCACCGGTACCTTGTTCATGCAACTACCTCGTTGTGCAGGTCCTGCAATCGATTGACATCACTGTCATCGAGATGCTCGATCGCGGTGCAGGTCGCAATCGCTGCTCCGAGCGTCGTGTAATACGTTACACCCTTGCGCACGGCCTCTGCGCGAATGGAGTGTGACTCGTGAATTGCCTGCTTGCCTTCGGTCGTATTGACGATGAGATCGATCTCACCGTTCTTGATCATATCGACAATGTGCGGCCGCCCCTCGCGAACTTTGTTCGCCCTCCGGCATGATACACCAGCCGCTGCCAGGTGCTTTGCCGTACCATGAGTAGCGACAAGGTCGAAGCCCCGAGCCTCGAGTATCTTCGCGAGCGCCACGGCACCTTCCTTGTCGCGATCGCGAACGCTGAGGAGCGCGGCACCCTGCCTTGGCAGCACCACGCCGGATGCGAGCTGGGCCTTTGCATACGCTTCACCAAACGATCGCCCGACGCCCATGACTTCGCCCGTCGATTTCATTTCCGGACCGAGGATCGGGTCCGCGCCCGGGAACTTGATGAACGGAAAGACCGCCTCCTTCACCGAGAAATATTTGGGATTACGTTGATTGACGTAACCCTGCTTTGCGAGCGACTCGCCGACCATCACCTTGGCAGCAATTTTTGCAAGCGGGAGCCCGATCGCTTTGGACACAAACGGAACGGTTCGCGATGCGCGCGGGTTGACCTCGAGCAGGTAAACCACGTTGTTCTGGATAGCGAATTGCGTATTCATCAAGCCAACGACGTGCAGTCCCTTGGCAAGCTTCACGACCTGCTCGTGCAGTTCCTTCTGGAGTTGCTGCGACAGGCTGAACGGCGGCAGCGAGCAACCGGAATCGCCGGAGTGAACGCCGGCCTGCTCGATATGCTCCATGACGCCGCCGATCAGCACGCGTTCACCGTCGCAGATACAGTCGACATCGACTTCGGTAGCCAGATCCAGGAATCGATCGAGCAGCACCGGGCTTGCGTTCGACACGCCGATGGCCGCGTCCATGTACGCGGCGAGATCTTCTTCGCTGTGGACTACTTCCATCGCCCTGCCGCCCAGGACGTACGAAGGCCGGACGACGAGCGGGAATCCTACGTCTGACGCCATGCGCAGCGCGTCTTCCTTGCTGCGAGCCGTGCAGTTGGGCGGCTGCTTGAGGTGGAGCGACTCCACGAGCTTCTGGAATCGCTCGCGGTCCTCTGCCAGGTCGATCGAATCGGGCGATGTCCCGATGATTGGCGCCCCGGCGGCCTCGAGTTGCCTGGCGAGCTTCAAGGGCGTCTGCCCGCCGTACTGTACGATCACCCCCTTCGGCTTTTCCTTGTCGATAATCTCCATGACATCCTCGAACGTCAGGGACTCGAAATACAGCCGGTCGGAGGTGTCGTAATCCGTCGAAACCGTCTCGGGATTGCAATTGACCATGATCGTTTCATAGCCCGACTCACGCAATGCCAGCGCGGCATGTACGCAACAGTAGTCGAACTCGATGCCCTGCCCGATACGGTTCGGGCCGCCGCCCAGGATCATTATCTTCGGCGCATCCGTCGGCTCGGCTTCACACTCTTCTTCATACGTCGAGTACATGTACGCGGTCGTCGTGGCGAACTCGGCGGCACAAGTGTCCACGCGCTTGAACACGGGCCGGATGCCGAGCTCGAGCCGGCGACGCCGCACCGCAAGTTCCTTGACATTCAGCAGTGCCGCTATCCGCGCGTCAGAAAATCCTTTGCGCTTTAGTGCACGCATCGACGTCTTTGTCAGGGCCGACAGGTCCTTGCCCTGCAGTCCCTGCTCATCTCGAATCAGGTCCTCGATCTGCGCCAGGAACCAGGGGTCGATACCGGATATGGAGGCGATATCCTCTGCGGAAAAACCGTTGCGCATGGCATCGCCCACATGCCGCAAGCGATTGGCGCCGGGGATGCGCAGCTCCTGACGCAATCGATCACGTTCAGCTTCGGTTGCGATGCGGCCATCAATTTCGTCGAACCCCGAGATATCGATCTCGAGTCCGCGTAGTGCCTTCTGCAGCGACTCCTGGAATGTACGTCCGATCGCCATGACTTCACCGACTGACTTCATCTGCGTCGTGAGGCGGTCGTTCGTGCCCGGGAATTTCTCGAAGGTGAAACGTGGGATCTTCGTGACGACGTAGTCGATCGATGGCTCGAAGGAGGCCGGCGTGGCACCGCCGGTAATGTCGTTCCTGAGCTCATCGAGCGTGTAACCAATAGCCAGCTTGGCAGCCACCTTGGCGATGGGGAACCCGGTCGCCTTCGATGCCAGCGCCGACGATCGCGATACCCTCGGGTTCATCTCGATGATCAGCACGCGGCCATTCTGCGGATTCACCGCGAACTGCACGTTCGACCCGCCGGTCTCCACGCCGATCTTGCGAAGCACATCGATCGATGCGTCACGAAGCCGCTGGTACTCCTTATCCGTCAGCGTCTGTGCAGGCGCAACCGTGATCGAATCGCCTGTATGCACGCCCATCGGGTCCAGGTTTTCGATGGCACAGATGATGATGCAGTTGTCATTCCTGTCCCGCACCACCTCCATCTCGAATTCCTTCCATCCGATGACGGACTCTTCCAGCAGGACCTCGGTAGTCGGCGACATCTCGAGCCCGTGCGACACGATGCGCTCGAACTCCTCACGGTTGTAGGCGATGCCGCCCCCTGTTCCGCCCAGGGTGAACGACGGTCTGATGATGGTGGGGAACCCGATGCCCGCCTGTTTCTCGAGCGCCTCGTCGAGCGAATGGGCGATTTCCGCCCTGGGTACTTCGAGGCCGATGTCCTGCATGGCCTGCCGAAACAGGTCGCGATCCTCCGCCATGTCGATGGCTTCGCGGGAGGCGGCGATGAGCTCTACGTCGTATTTCTCGAGCACGCCTTCGCGCGCGAGGTCGAGGGCACAATTGAGGCCGGTCTGCCCCCCCATCGTTGGCAGCAAGGCGTCCGGGCGCTCCTTGGCGATGATGCGCTCCACCGCCGACCAATGCACCGGCTCGATGTAGATCGCGTCCGCCATCTCCGGGTCCGTCATGATCGTCGCCGGGTTGGAATTCACGAGGATGACGCGGTAGCCCTCCTCGCGCAGCGCCTTGCAGGCCTGCGCCCCCGAGTAATCGAATTCGCACGCCTGGCCGATCACGATCGGGCCGGCGCCGATGATCAGGACACTTTGGATATCGGTGCGTTTGGGCATGGCGTGAAGTTAATTAATCACTTTATATAAGAACCGTAATACTCTGTTTTAAAAGTATATTTAAGTTGAAAACATGGCCTTGACGGCGCTACGCTTGCTAGCCTCCATGTCGGTGAGGAATTGCTCGAACAGCGGCAGCAAGTCGTGCGGGCCAGGGCTGGCTTCCGGATGCCCCTGGAAACTGAAAGCTGGCTGCCCCTTGATCGAAATGCCCTGCAGTGTGCCGTCGAACAGCGAGCGGTGCGTCGCCTCGACGTTCTCAGGCAGGCTCGACTCATGGACGGCGAAGCCGTGGTTCTGGCTCGTGATCATCACCCGCCCGGTTGCAAGCTCCTGCACCGGATGATTGGCACCGTGGTGACCGAATTTCATCTTCTCGGTCGTCGCACCTGCCGCCAGCGCGAGCAGCTGGTGACCGAGGCAAATCCCGAACACCGGTATCTGCTCCTCGAGGAAGCGCTGAATGGAACTGATCGCGTAATCGCAGGGCTCAGGGTCGCCGGGCCCGTTCGACAGGAAGATGCCGTTTGGCGATAGCGCGAGCGCGTCCTCAGCACTGGTCTTGGCGGGAACGACCGTCATCCTGCAGTCGAGGTCCGCCAGCAGACGCAGAATATTCCGCTTGATCCCGAAGTCGTAAGCCACCACGTGGTACGGCGCAACCCGTCGGCTGAGGATGCGCGGCTTGCGGCCAAACGTAGTGCCCTGGCTCCACTGATAGGACACGTCCGTCGTTACGAACTGCGCCAGGTCCATGCCGACAATGCCGGGGAATTTCCGGGCGTGTTCGATGGCTGTGGCGTCCGGGACGTCCCCGGTCATGATACAGCCCGACTGCGCACCCTTTTCACGGATAATGCGCGTCAGCTTGCGGGTATCGATATCTGCAATCGCAACCGTCCCGCTCTGCCGCAGAAAATCCGCCAGTGAGCGTTCGTTGCGCCAACTGCTGGTGACCATGGACAGGTCGCGGATGATGAGCCCGGATGCGTGTACTTTGGACGACTCCATGTCTTCGGCAGTCGTGCCGGTATTGCCGATATGCGGATACGTGAGCGTTACGATCTGCCGGCAATAGGAGGGGTCGGTGAGAATCTCCTGGTAACCGGTCATCGCGGTATTGAAAACGACTTCGCCGATAGTCTTGCCTTCGGCACCAACGGAGGTGCCATGGAAGACGGTGCCATCTTGCAGAGCCAGTACAGCCGGCGTACTCAAATGCAGACCTCGGTGCGAAACTCGATTGGAAACCCAAAGCCAGACCGACCAGTGATCAGCGTCAATCTATGGC
>JBFEXY010000026.1:0-15815 GCA_041562415.1 Woeseiaceae bacterium | reverse complement strand
GGCGGTCAGGCTCACGCCGAGGTAGTGGCCGATCTCGTGCCAGAGCGTGCGGTTGAAGCTGCCGTCGATGGTCAGATGATCGCGAAACGCCGAAGCCACCACCGCATCGAAACGCTGCTTGCTATTCGCGAAAATCGCCGGGTTCGCCAGTATGTTATTGCGAATCAGCACGATGCGACCGTACTTGCGCGCGTGATCCGCGTCGTTCGGCAGGATCGTGGCCGTGTTGGCGCCGCGCGCCTGTCCAAAATCGGCGACCACGTTGTAGACACCGACGGGAATATGCGAGCGCACGCGCTTCTGGTGTTCGTAGGGCAGGGCATCCTCGATCGACTGCAATTCCGTCATCGCAGCGGCAAGCGCCCGGCTCTTCACCTCGTCGCGTGCCAGCAGGCTGGCGCTGTAGAACGCCTTGATACCGAGCAGGGAATCGTCGTAGGTCTCGTAGCTTCCGAACTGCAAGTTCAGCTTGCCGAGGCGGCCGGTTACCCATGACGCATCACCGGACTCGTAGTTGCCGGACAGGAGGTCGCGACCGCGGTTGCGAAGATAGGCTGCAAAATCGGGCGCCTCATTTTCGATAGCGTCAGCCGCCTGCTCGAGATGTCTTCGCGCCTCGGCGAGCTGCCGTGCGTAGGCCAGCGCATACGGAACCGCATACAGTGAAGCGGGGCTGTCATCGAGTGCTTCCAGCCGCCCTCTGAGCCCGGGATGCAGCACCTCGACAGCAGGAAACTCGTCCAGCCGTGACAGGTCGGTGGCGATAGTTTCCGCGTTGGTCCTTCTGACTACGCTGCGTACGGCGAGCAGCGAACCCCGTGCCGCCGGGTTCGTTTCGAGGAAGGCGTCAATTTCCTGGCGCGTAAGGCCTGCGGGGTAGACGTTCTTTCCGGGGTCCGGCGCATCGACCGGCAGGAACGGCAGCCGCTCGTTGTCGAGCGTCGTCGCAACCGGTCCCTTGAACAGGTAGTACAAGTCGAGCAGGTTTTGTGTCGCTTCCGATGCCGTTGCGGAAGCATGCAGCTCGTCGAGGCCCCGCTTCGCCTCCAACGCTTCCTTGTGAAGTTGCTGCTCGTACAGCGTGTGCATGATCCGACCGGCGGCGAGTAGCTCGTCCACCGCCCGCAATTCGGTGCTCGAGAGGTGCCCGATATCCGGGTCGAGGGTGACCTTCAGCCTTGCGTCCAGTATCGGCTGCGTTCGTTCCGCCGACCAGTAGCCTTCTGGCAGTTCGGCTGCGATAGCAAGACCCAGGGTCAGGAACGTGCAAGAGAGTAATGGCAGGTATTTCATCGCTAGTCTGAGAATTCGGCAGTCGACTGGCGCCGCCGGTCGACATGCAGCTGCGTGACATCAGGCCGCGAATAGTGGCCTGCGACGTCAAGGTTCTGCCTCTCTTCGAGCACGATGCGGTGGTCGAGTTCCGCGACGCGCAGCGATTCCTCGTTCGTCTCCGGCTCGAGCAACCACTCGCCGGTCGGCGTCGCAATGCACGAGCCACCGTTTGCCATGATGTCGTCGGCGGTCTCCCGCAGCAGCTCCGCTCGTGGCAGCGAGCCCGGGATGTCGGACCTTCGCATCAGCCCCGACACCGAAACCACGAAACAGCGTCCCTCGCGCGCAATGAAGCGCGTGATGTCTGCCGTGTTGCGAAGGCTGCCTGGCCAGATTGCGACGTGCAGGTCCTCGCCCTGGGCATAGAGCGCTGCGCGAGCCAGAGGCAACCAGTTTTCCCAGCAATTCAGGCCGCCGGCGGTGAACGGCCCGAGCTTGTGGGTGCGCAACCCGTGACCATCCCCGATCGCCCAGACGAGGCGCTCCTCGTAGGTTGGCATCAACTTGCGGTGCACGGAACCGATCTCGCCGGAAGCGTCGATGTACACCATGCTTGCGTACAGGCTGTGGCCGCCGCGGTCGGGTGCGCGCTCCATGACCCCAACGTAAACCGCGATCGCGTTTTCACGTGCAACCTCGACGACCCGCTCGAGGTCACCGGTCTCGATGCACACGGACTGTTCCACGTAGTGACGGTAGAGATCTTTTTGCAGGTCTGACTCGAACCGTGCTCCGTCCGTGCGTTCCACCCAGAACGGATAACCCGGTATCAACGCCTCACCGAACACGACCAGCTCGCAACTCTGCGACGCCGCATTGCGGATCCATTCGGTAATCTTGGTCACGGTGGCGTCGCGGTCCAGCCAGACCGGCGCGATCTGGGCGATGCCGACCTTCAGTGTCGTCTTGTTCATGCTTGCGGATGGCCCGGCTCTAATCCCGATGGATTCGATTTATTCTTCAAAATCAGTAGCTTTTGGTGGTAACCTGATGGCAACAGGGTGCCAGCTAGCATAGCACGTATGGGCTGTTACGATGGCTGGCGGAGGTTGCACAACAACAAGGATTTACCGTCATGAAAGGTCTGATGATGGACACCCCGCTGCTCATCTCCTCGATTGCGCAGCATGCTGAAAGATTCCATGGCGATCGCGAGATTGTCTCTGTAACAACGGATAACCCACGACACCGCTATACGTTTCGTGAGGCAATCGGTCGCGCGAAGCAACTCGCAAATGCGCTTGGACGTCTCGGCGTCAGGCAAGGTGACCGCGTAGCCTCACTCGCGTGGAACGATTACCGGCATCTCGAGATTTACTATGGCGTCAGCGGCAGCGGATTCGTGTGCCACACGATCAATCCCAGGCTTTTCCCTGAGCAGATCGTATTTATCATCAACCATGCCGAGGACCGCTTCATTTGTGTGGACGCGATGTTCGTTCCCCTGTTGGAGGCTGTCGCTGACAAGATTCCCAATGTCGAGGGTTTCATCGTCATGACGGACGAGGCCCACATGCCGAAGACCTCGTTAAGCAACGTCATGTGTTACGAGACACTGCTGGCTGCCGAGTCGCCGGAATTCGACTGGCCGGAACTCGATGAGCGATCTGCTTCGGCACTCTGTTACACCTCGGGCACGACCGGGAATCCGAAGGGCGTGCTTTACAGCCACCGCTCCACGCTCCTCCACGCCTATGCAACGCTGGCAGTCGACGTCGCCGGCGTGACGAGCCGCGACGTCGCCATGCCTGTCGTGCCGTTCTTTCACGTCAACGCCTGGGGTGTTCCTTACTCAGCGCTGATGGCGGGAGCAAAACTCGTGCTTCCGGGCCCGAAGATGGGCGACGGCGAAGCCCTCTACGAACTGATCGACAGCGAAGACGTGACCAAGGCGTTCGGCGTGCCGACCGTCTGGCTGGCGCTGTTGCAGTACACCGAAAAGACCGGCAAGCGGCTGGAGAAGCTGGAGCAGTCGCTCGTCGGAGGAGCCGCGGTACCGCGCGCAATGATCGAGGTATTCCGCGACAAGCACGGCGTCGAATTGCGCCAGGGCTGGGGCATGACGGAAACGAGTCCGATTGGCACCGTTAACACGATAAAGGCGGGACTCGAGGGAATGTCGAAGGACGAGCAGCTGGATCTCGCGACGAAGGCAGGGCGCGGCATTTTCGGCTGTGAGTTGCGCATCGTGGACGACAACGGTGACGAGCTACCCTGGGACGGTAAAGCATTCGGCGCCCTGCAGGTCCGCGGCCCGTGGGTGTGCAGCGATTACTTCAAGCTTGCGGGCGGCGGCGGTTCGCATACCGACGATGGTTGGTTTGATACGGGCGATGTTGCGACGATCGACCCCCAGGGGTACCTCGCGATTACTGACCGCACCAAGGACGTCATCAAGTCCGGCGGCGAGTGGATAAGTTCGATCGAACTGGAAAATGCCGCGATGGGACACCCCGCTGTGGCCGAAGCAGCGGTGATTGGCGTAGCGCATCCGAAATGGACCGAGCGCCCATTGCTGGTGGTAGTGAAAGCCGAGGGCGAGGAAATCAGCAAGGACGAGATGCTGAACTATTTCGAGGGCAAGGTTGCGAACTGGTGGGTGCCGAACGACGTTGTTTTCGTCGAGGAGTTGCCGCACACAGCCACCGGCAAGATAAGCAAGATTGAATTACGCAAGCAATTGGCCGACTATCGGCTTCCCGACTGAGCGCCATTGACGGCGCGCGGGCCATTTCGATTGGGCAAGGAGTAGACATGGCCGAACCGTTGCGGCTATACGGAATGAAGGCCCTGGTGACCAGCGCCGCCGGAGGCATCGGCGAGGCCGTCGCGAGGACCCTGCTAAAGCACGGTGCGGAAGTGCTCGCTGTCGACGAGCCGAAAAGTGGTGTCGAGCAGCAGTTTGCATCGGTGCGCGGCATTCGCGCCCTCGCTGCGGGGCTCAAAGAGCCGGGCAGCATCCCGGCGCTGGTAGAGGACGCGGCCGAGAAACTCGGCGCCCTGGATATTGTGGTCAACGATTTCCCACTGCGGCCGGACGTGCCGATCGGCGATGACGGCGCCGGGCTGGATGAGCTGTTGCGCAAGCGCGCGGAACTCATCATGGCGACGTGTCGATCGGCATTGCCGTACCTCAAGAAGAGCCCTGCCGGGCGCATCATCAATATGGGCTTTCTGCGTAGCATATTCGCTGCCAACGCAAGGGAGGCAAGCCATCGGGCGGAGCAGGATCTTGCGGCAATCTCGCGTGCGCTCGCGGCCGAAACCGGAAGCTTCGGAATAACGGCGAACCACGTTCAGCCCGGCGCGATCATGACCCACGAGAGTCGCGAGGTATTTCGTAAGGACAAGGCGCTGCGTGACTATTGCATCTCGAGTTCTGCCGCGAAACGGCTCGGTGAGCCGGTCGATGTCGCCAAGGTAGTCTTGTTCCTTGCGAGCGACGATGCTGTATTCGTAAGCGGCACGGGCGTGGCGGTCGACGGCGGCCGAGTCGAAGACTAGGCAGGCGCTATAGCGTTGCAATGCACCCTGTACTCGAAGACCTGATCGCGCTCCTGGAGCTGGAGCGGATCGAGGACAACATCTTTCGTGGCGACAGCCGCGACATAGGCAGCGCTCAGGTGTTCGGGGGCCAGGTACTCGGGCAGGCGCTATCGGCTGCGCAACACACGGTCGAGGGCAGGGTTGCGCACTCCCTGCACGCGTATTTTCTGCGTCGCGGTGACATGACCAAGCCTATAATTTACGAGGTCGATCGGGCCCGCGACGGCGGCAGTTTCTCCAATCGCCGTGTTGTCGCCATTCAGCACGGGCGACCGATCTTCAATCTCGCCGCATCATTCCAGGATCCCGAGGAGGGCCTGGAACATCAGGCGGATATGCCCGAGGTGCCGGGACCGGACGGACTCAAGGACCTGTTTGATGTGCCGCCGGATATGCTCGAGAAAGTGCCCATGAAGATGCGGCGCTTCCTGACGGCGAAGCGGCCGTTCGAATTCCGGCCGGTCGAACGTATAAGCCTCACCGAGCCCGTAAGCCTGCCGCCCGTAAAACACTGCTGGATCCGGGCCGTCGACAGGCTCCCGGACGATCCGGCTCTGCATCAGAACCTGCTCGCCTACGTGTCCGACTACGAGTTGCTTGGCGCGAGCGTGTTGCCGCACGGGCTGAATTTCGTCTCCGGCAGAGTGATCATGGCGAGCCTCGACCACGGCTTGTGGTTTCATCGCACATGCCGCGCGGACCGCTGGCTGCTGTATGCGATCGAGAGTCCCAACGCGGCGGGCGCACGCGGATTTGCGCGTGGGCAGCTGTTCAATGAGGACGGGGTGCTGGTTGCGTCGACGGCGCAAGAGGGTCTGATCCGGGTCGCCGACACGGATGCATCGCAGCCGCGTTCCGATCCGCGCCTGCAGGTCTGAACCGGGCCGGCAGGCTCAGCCCTTTGCCTTTCCCTGTGCGGCCACGGCTGCGGCTGCCTTGGCGACAGCTTCCGGGTCACCGAGGAATTCCCGCGACCGCGGCTTCAGGCCGTCATCGAGATCATAGGCGATGGGAATCCCGGTGGGGATATTGAAGCCGGTTATTTCTTCGTCCGAGATCTCGTCGAGCATTTTGACCAGCGCGCGCAGGCTGTTGCCGTGCGCTGCGATGAGAACATTGCGACCGGCGCGAAGATCGGGCGCTATCTTCTCTTCCCAGCAGGGCCGCACGCGCTCGAGCGTCAGCGCGAGTGACTCGGTCGCGGGGAGGTTCGCGATTCCCTGGTAGCGGGGATCGTGAGACGGATGCCGTTCGTCGCCAGCGTCGAGTTCCGGCGGCGGGATGTCATAGCTGCGCCGCCAGATATGCACCTGCTCGTCGCCATACTTCGCGGCGGTCTCTGCCTTGTTGAGCCCCTGCAGCGCACCGTAGTGGCGCTCGTTGAGGCGCCAGTCGCGCAGGACCGGGATCCACATGCGGTCCATTTCGTCGAGCATTAACCATAGAGTGCGGATCGCGCGCTTCAGCACGGATGTGTACGCGATATCGATATCGTAGTCGAGCGCAGCTACGGTACGACCGGCTTCCTTCGCTTCCTCGATGCCTTTTTCGGTCAGGTCCACGTCGGTCCAGCCCGTGAACAGATTCTTCAGGTTCCAGTCGCTCTGGCCGTGACGGCAGAGAATCAGCTTGCCAGCCATGTTGTCTCCATATGCAATTCGATGTATTGAACGGTCGGGTGGCGTCTACTTCGTGACGAGCTCGCGTAGTTCCTTGGCCGCAACCGACAGCGTTGCGATGTCGAAAATACCGCGCAGTTTCATCTCGTCCAGCATGGAGGTGAAGCTTTCCACTTTTGCGCTACGCTGCTGCAACCACTCGTCGACGAGTTGGTCGACGTTCCTCTTGCTGCGCTTCTTGAGTATATCCGCTGCCATATCGCGGCGGATTTGGAAAAATTCGTCGCGCAGGTTGCTGCGTGCCATGGCCTGCCAGCGGCCTTTTACCTTGACGTCTTCCGCGCCCGCATGCAAAGCGAAGATTCCCAGCCTGTCGTTGAACAACGAATAGACGCGAGCAGACTCCATGACATCGCGCTTGTACATCGCGGCAAGATCGCAAATGTCGAGGCCTGCACGCGTCAGCAAGAGCGCTGCCATCTTATCGGCAAGTTTATCGGGTACGCCCATCTCGACGTAATTCTTCATCGCTTTCTGGTGGCGATCCCGGGCTGCCGCCGACATGATGCTGCCCGTCCGACCGTATACGGTCGCCATGCCGCCCTTGAGCCGGTCCACCAGGCCGTCGATATCCACGTGGTCGCCGTAGTGCTCGATGATCCAGTAAGTCGCGTGACGCTGTGTGCGGGACAGCTCGAACAGCATCGACATCTGCGCCGATGCCGGAATCACGTTGTCCAGCTCTTCGATGGTCCGGTTGAGCGCGCCCGCGCGCACGATCTGGCGAGCGACCGTGTAGGCGCGAGCGATCGTTACGACATCCGCCCCCGTATCCAGCTGAACCCGTTTCACGAAAGCGGGCCCCATGCGGTTGACGATGTCGTTCGCAATGAGCGTCGCAAGGATTTGCGGGCTCAGGCGGTGCGTCGGGATGAACTCCGTGTAGCGGCGTCTCAGCACCTCGGGGAAATAGCGCATCGGGTGCGTTTTCAGGAAGTCCTCTAGGGTCGCTTGATGCGACGTCAGCGCGTTGTATACCTCGATCTTCGCGTAGCTCAGCACGACGGCGAGTTCCGGACGTGTCATGCCCTGCTTGCGCGCCTTGCGCTCTTCGATTTCGACATCGTCAGGAAGGTATTCCAGGTCACGGTCGAGAAGCCCGCTTCGCTCGAGTCCGGTAATGACGCGACCGATCTCGTCTATTCGCTCCAGGGACCGTACCTCGCTCATGCTGAGCGCCTGCGTCTGCATGTAGTTATTCCGCAGAACGTAGTCGGCCACATCGTCAGTCATCGACGCCAGCAGTTCATTGCGCTTTTCGCGAGACATGTCCTTCTTCTTGGCGACGTCGCTCAACAGGATCTTGATGTTGACTTCACGGTCGGACGTATCGACGCCCGCGGAGTTGTCGATAAAGTCCGTATTGACGCGACCGCCGTTCAGACTGAACTCGATGCGCCCCCGCTGCGTCAGCCCGAGGTTGCCACCTTCGCCGACAACCTTGCAGCGCAGCTCATTGGCGTTGATGCGCAAGTTGTCGTTGCTGCGATCGCCGACATCGGCGTGGCTTTCCGTGGTGGCCTTCACGTAAGTACCGATGCCGCCGTTCCATAGCAGGTCGGCGGGCCTCCGGAGTATCGCCCGAATAAGTTCGTCGGGCTGCATCGACGCCTTTTCGGTGTCGAGCATCGCCCGTGCCTCCTTGCTGAGGCGGATGGTCTTCGCCTGCCGAGAGAACACGCCGCCACCCTTGGAAATGAGCTTGTCGTTGTAGTCCGGCCAGCCGGAGCGCGGCAGCCCGAATAAGCGCTTGCGCTCCTTGAAGCTCGCAGTCATATCGGGGTCAGGATCGACGAAGATGTGCTGGTGATTGAAAGCGGCGACAAGCTTGATCTTCTTCGATAGCAACATGCCGTTGCCGAAAACGTCACCGCTCATGTCTCCGATGCCGATGACCGTGAAAGGATCGGTCTGCGTGTTGAGGCCCTGCTCGCGGAAGTGCCGCTTGACAGCTTCCCAGGCACCGCGTGCCGTGATGCCCATCTTCTTGTGGTCGTAACCGGCAGAACCGCCGGACGCAAACGCATCATCGAGCCAGAAATTGTACCTTTGCGATATTTCGTTCGCGATGTCCGAGAAGGTCGCCGTTCCCTTGTCAGCCGCAACGACGAGATACGGATCGTCGCCGTCGCGCCGGATCACGCCTGCGGGCGTGACGACCTTGCCATCGACGACATTGTCCGTGATGTCGAGCAGGCCGCCGATGAAAGTCTGGTAGCAGGCAATGCCCGTCTTTATAACGGTCTCGCGATCGCTTTCCGGCAGGCGCTTGCAGAAAAAGCCGCCTTTCGCGCCAGTCGGCACAATAACCGTATTCTTCACGACCTGTGCTTTCATAAGACCGAGGATTTCCGTGCGGAAGTCCTCACGCCTGTCCGACCAGCGCAGGCCACCGCGGGCGATATCGCCGCCGCGCAGGTGAACGCCCTCGACTTCCGGCGAATACACGAAGATTTCGAATTTGGGCCGCGGCAACGGCACTTCGGGGAGGCGCGTCGGGTCCAGTTTTATCGAGATGCAATCACGATGCCCGTCCGAGCCGCCGGGCAGGTAGTAATTGGTCCGCAGTGTTGCACTGAAGGCGCCGGCAAACGCATTCAGGATGCGATCTTCGTCGACGTTCTTGGCCTTACCCACTTCGCGACGTATCGCGGGTTTCACGGCATTGAAGCGCCGCGTCCGTTGCGACTTGCTGAGATTCGGGTCGAACATCGTCTGGAATCGGTCCGCGAGGAGTCCGACCAGCCTCGCGTGCGCAACGAGGACGTCCTCCATGTAGTCCTGGGAGAACGGCAGGCCCAGCTGCTGCAGGTACTTCGCGTAACAACGGAACAACGCCGTCTCGCGCCAGTCGAGTTCCGCACTCAGTATCAGGCGATTCAGGCCATCGTTCTCGGCACTGCCGGTCAGGACCTTCATGAAGCACTCCTCGAATCGCCCCGAAGCTGCTTCGATATCGATATCCGCACCGCTCTCGTGGCGGAGGTTGAATACCTGGATCCAGAATGACTTGCCGTCCTGCAACGCGAGTTCGTAAGGGTGTTCGGTATGAACTTCGAGGCCCATACCCTCGAGGATCGGCAGGGCCTGCGACAGAGCCAGGGGCTCCTCGGCGCTGAAAATGATGAAATGTACGAAACCGGGCGCAGCGTCCGCGGGCCTGTATAACTCCACGGAACGGTCGAGTCCCGCCATCAGCATGTTGTCGATGGAACTGATGTCGCTGCAGGCGTCTTTGGGTTCGGTCTCGGCCTGGTACCCGGCGGGGAAGATCTTGCCGTATATCCTGAAAAGCTGGTGACCTTCGTCGTCACCGAAGGCATCCCGCATTTCAGCACGTAGCTTGTCAGACCAGCTGACGACCACCTCGGCGAGTCTTGCCTCGATGTCCTGGATACTGATGCGCGGGCGCTCGCGCGGCGGTGTGCGCACAATCGTGTGCAGGCGGGCGAGCGGTGAGTCCGAGATCTCGACGCTGGAATCTACAGAGGTTCCGTCGAACGACTCCCTCAGGACGTCTTCAATGCGCTGTCGAACGACCGTCGAATAGCGTTCACGTGGCACGAACACCAGGCATGAGAAGAAGCGCCTGAAGGTGTCGCGCCGCAGGAAGAAACGCACGCGCTGTCGATCCTGCAGATTCAGGATACCCATAGCGGTACGTGACAAATCGGGAATTGAGCACTGGAAAAGCTCGTCGCGCGGGAAGGTGTCGAGTATGTGCAGTAATGCCTTACCGCGGTGGCCCGTTGCCTGCACGTGGGAACGCTCGATGACCTTTTTGACTTTGTGGCGAAGCAGCGGGATGTTTCGTGGACTCTCGCTGTACGCGGCCGAAGTAAACAGGCCGATGAACCGGCGCTCGCCACACGCCTTGCCCGACTTGTCGAACTCCTTGACGCCGACGTAGTCGAGGTACGCGTGACGATGAACAGTGGAACGGGAGTTCGCCTTGGTCAGGATCAGCCAGTCCCTGGAGCGCGTAAGGCGCTGCATTTCGCGCGTCAGTTCGACGGTCTTGTTCTGACCCCGTTCGTCGTGGGACAGAAGACCGAGACCGCTGCCCTCGACAGGCCGCAGGAATATCTTGTCCTTTCGGTAGGACAGCTTGTAATCGCGATAGCCGAGGAACGTGAAATGGTCGTTGACCATCCACTCCAGCAGTTCCTGGCTCTCCTTGCGCAGTTCCTCGTCGACACCCGGCGGTCCGTACTGCAGCAGTTCGCGCGCTTCGCACATTTTTTCGCGCATTTGCGCCCAGTCACGAACCGCAACACGCACATCGGCCAGGACCTTGAGGATCTCCTGCTTCAGCAGCTTGATCTGCTGTGCGTCCGTTTCCTTGTCGATCGCGAATCGAATCAGAGACTCGAGTGTGCCTGCCTCTTCGCCCGCTTCCGCAATCCTCTCGATCCTGCCGAGCTTGTTCCGGATGATCCGAATGATCGGATGAACCGTGATATGGACGGACAGGCCCTGGCGGTTGATCGCAGCGAAGACGGAGTCGACGAGAAACGGCATGTCGTCATTGACCATCTCGATGAAGGAGAACGCCGACTCGTAGCCGTGAGTTTCCACCGTGGGGTTGAAGAAACGCACCAGCGGCTGGCCCTTCTTGCGAGTTGCGCCGAATTCCAGGTGATCGAGGGCAACGCGCGCCATGATCTTCTCGACCCGACCCTGCAGATCTTCGTAGGGTACGTGGGCAAAGTACTGGCGAAGGTAGAGCTTGATTTGCTGCCGGTCCTTGAGGGTGCCGGACTGCACCCTGGAAGCTACGATGGCGTCAACGATTCTCTCCCTGACGTCGCTTCCCCGGCGGTATTCGGATCGTGTCACTCTTGACTCTCCGGCTGCAGGATGCAGCGCGAACGATTGTCGTTATCGGGCGGCGCTATTCTACGCACTAAATTGGAGCAACGGAATTGTCAGGGCGTGCCGAGGAGCCGGGCCCTGGCCAGCAGACGCTCCATCACCACGTTGAACACCTCGATATCCTCGTCGCTGAGGCCATGCAGGAGGTCGCGCTCGAACTGCAATGCGAGCGGCGCGACCTCGTCGTGGACCCGCTTGCCTTCCTCCGACAGGTTGAGAATGGACCGGCGCCGGTCGGCGTCCGCGAATTCGCGATCCAGCCGGCCGTTCTTGATGAGCTTGGTCACGGCGCGGCTCACCGCCACCTTGTCGAGCATGGTTCGTTCCGCAACTTCGACCGCGGAAAGCCCGGGGAAGCGTCCGAGAATAGCGATGACGCGCCATTCCGGGATGGTCAGGCCGAAGCGCTTGTCGTAGACGCCCGCGATCTTGGTGCTCACGGTATGAGACAGGACCGCCAGCCGGTAGGGCAGGAAATCCTCGAGTATCAGCTCGTCGGTCATTATCGCTCTCGTCATATTTCGCGTAGTGCTTCGAGAACAGTAACCACAAGCCGGTGTCCATTCAACTGCGGAACACCACGATGAACACGGTCAGGCAAGATGAGGCAGGTGCAGATACTCTAGCGACTGCATTTCGATCAGACGGCTGACCGTTCTCTCGAACTCGAAACGCAGCCGTTTCCCCGTGTAGAGCTCGTCCGCCGGTCTTTCGGCGGACAGGATCAGCTTGACGTGGCGGTCGTAGAATTCGTCAACGAGCGCGATGAAGCGGCGCGCCTGGTCCTCACGCAGCTCACTGAGTTCGGGAACGCCCGAGACGATGATGGTGGGATACCAGCGGGCGATTTCGATGTAGTCGGCCTGGCTGCGCGGCCCGTCACACAACTCGGTGAAATCGAACCACGCGATGCCCTTTGCACAGCGACGGGTCCTCAATTTGCGGCCGTTGACGTCGATTTCGTGGTCTTCCTCTACCTGGCTCGAGGCGGACTCGCGGAAAAACTCGCGGAGCCTTGCACGCGCCAAACCGCCGTCGGGCGTAAGGTAGGTTCCCGCCTGTTGCAGGAGCTTCAGCCGGTAGTCCGTGTCGCCCGTGAGCTCGACGACCTGTGTATGCTGGTTCAGTGCTTCTATCGCGGGAACGAAGCGCTGCCGCTGCAGGCCGTCACGATACAGGTCGTCGGGGCGCGAATTGGACGTGGCGACCAGCGTTACGCCGCGCTCGAACAAACCATGAAGCAGTCGCCCCAGTATCATCGCGTCGCCGATATCGCTTACGAAAAACTCGTCGAAGCAGAGTACGCGAGCTTCCGCGGCCATGTCGCGCGCAACCGTGGCGAGAGGATCCTCGACATTGCGCAGAGCGCCGAGCCTCTCGTGGACGTCCTTCATGATCCGATGGAAGTGCACCCTGCGCTTCGATTCGAGCGCGAGCGTCTCGAAAAACAGGTCCATCAGGAATGTCTTGCCGCGGCCTACGCCGCCCCAGAGGTAGATACCGGGAACCCCGGGGACAGGATTCCGCTCGCGCGAGAGGAGCCTGGCGAGGCCGCGCTTGGGTGGTGGCGCCGCCAGCAGCCGTTGCTGCAGATCGGCGAGCAGCTCCACGACGTGCGACTGTGACGCATCGCGCACGTGGCCGTGCTGCGCCAGGTGATGCTCGTAAGCGTCGCGAATACTTGATGAAGCGATGGCCGGCTGTCTCTGTGAGTGCGTGGCCGTCAAGGTTACAATGCGTCATTCGGAGTCGCCAGACACACTGTCGATGGCGGCCGCATTTCACACCAAGAAGAACGGACAATCATGACTGAAGCCACCGAACGCGAATCCATGGAATTCGATGTCGTTATCGTCGGCGGCGGACCGGCCGGCCTATCCGCCGCGTGCCGCCTCATGCAGCTCGACGACAGCCTGTCGATCGTGGTGGTCGAAAAAGGTTCCGAGATCGGAGCACACATCCTGTCGGGCAACGTGTTCGAGCCCACGGGCCTGGACGAGCTGTACCCCGGCTGGCGAGACATGGGTGCGCCCGTGACGACGGCCGTCAAGGGGGATGACATTCATTACCTGACGAGTGAGACCGGCGGTATCAAGGTGCCCGGACTGTTCGTGCCGCGGCCGATGCATAACAAGGGGAACTACATCATCAGCCTTGGCCGCCTGTGCCAGTGGCTTGGCGAACAGGCCGAGAATGCCGGCGTAAACATCTTCCCCGGTTTTGCGGCTGCGGAGGTGCTGTACGACGATGAAGGTCGTGTAAAGGGCGTCGCCACCAGCGACATGGGGATTGGCAAGGACGGCGAGAAGAAATCGAGCTACCAGCCGGGCTATGAACTGCTGGGCAAGTACACGATATTCTCGGAAGGCGTGCGCGGTAATCTCAGCGAAGAACTGATGCAGAAGTTTGATCTGCGCGTCGACGCAGATCCGCAGCATTACGGCATCGGCTTCAAGGAAATCTGGGAGGTGGAGCCGGGCAAGCACGATGAAGGCTTAGTGGTGCACTCGATGGGCTGGCCGCTCGACAACCACACAGAGGGTGGCGGCTTCCTTTACCACGCATCCGGAAACCAGGTGTATCTGGGGTTCATCATCGCCCTCAGCTACCGCAATCCTCATCTTGCACCCTTCGACGAATTCCAGCGCTGGAAGCATCATCCGCGCATTCGGCAATACCTGGAGGGCGGAAACCGTGTCGCTTACGGCGCGCGCGCGGTCAACAAGGGAGGACTGCAGTCGCTGCCGAAACTGGTCTTCCCGGGCGGCATGCTCACAGGCTGTGGCGCCGGCTTCCTAAACGGCATAAAGATCAAGGGGGCACACACGGCGATGAAGACCGGCATGCTGGCGGCCGAGAGCGTGCACAAGGCATTGTCGTCCGGCGATGCAGGGCAGGGTGTACTGGATTCATACAGTGATGCCGTGCGCGAATCATGGGTACACAAGGAACTTCACAGTGCACGAAATTTCGGGCCGGGTCTGCACAAGCTGGGCACGTTCTGGGGCTCCGCGTTCACGTTCATGGATCAGAACATCGCTTTCGGGAAGATGCCGTTCACGTGGCGCAACAGGGATCCCGATCACGAGCAACTCGACGAAGCGGCCAACGCCAAACCCATTGACTATCCGAAGCCGGACGGAGTCATCAGTTTCGACCGGCTGTCGTCGGTATTCCTCTCGAGCACGAATCACGAAGAGGACCAACCGTCGCACCTGAGGCTCAAGGACGAGTCCGTGCCGGTCGAGTACAACCTGCCGAAGTACGACGAGCCGGCCCAGCGGTATTGCCCCGCGGGCGTCTACGAGATCGTCGAGGAAGACGGCAAGCCGCATTTCGAGATCAGCGCAAGCAACTGCGTGCACTGCAAGACCTGCGACATCAAGGATCCGACCCAGAACATCGTCTGGACCGTTCCGGAAGGGGGCGGTGGCCCGAACTACTCCGGCATGTGACGCCGCGGCCTGGAGCGGGCTGCGGCGACGATTTTTCTCGTCATGGCTCCCTTCGGTCCGCTTTACTTCCTCGAAAAACATCGCCGGCAGCCCGCTCCCGCTTCCTGTCGGGCTGGCGGAAAGCCGGAGTAGATTCTCCTGGATTTTCTCAGGAGTGCGATCCGCGATCGCGCGCCAAGGCGCGCTCCTTCAGCCAAGATAGACCGAGGGCGTTCCCGGCCGGGCGCAAGAGTTCGCATTTAGCGGTGTTATTTCGGCTGCATGCGGATCGCGCCGTCGACGCGGATCGTCTCGCCGTTCACCATTGTGTTGCCGTAAATAAACGCGACCGTATCTGCGTATTCCTCCGGTGCGCCGAGGCGCGGGGGAAACGGCACCTGCTTGCCCAGCGACTCCTGCACCTCTTCCGGCATGCCGGCCATCATCGGGGTCTTGAAGATGCCCGGTGCGATCGTGTTCACGCGAATACCGAACTGCGCGAACTCGCGAGCGAGCGGCAGCATCATCCCGACGACACCGCCCTTGGAAGCGGAGTAGGCTGCCTGGCCGATCTGGCCCTCGAACGCCGCGATCGATGCCGTGCTGATCACGACACCGCGTTCGCCGTTCGCGTCGGGCTCGTTCTGCTGCATGAACGCCGCCGCTTCCTTGGTGACGTTGAAGGAGCCGACGAGGTTGATCTGGATGACGCGGTTGAAATTCTCGGCGGGCCAGGGGCCTTCGCGGCCAAGTGCGCGGCCGGCAGTAGCGACGCCCGCGCAGTTCACGGCGAGGGTGATGCCGCCCATGAAGTCGTTCGCAGCCTGCATCGCGGCGCGAACGGCCTCTTCGCTGGAAACGTCGGTCTGCACGAATTTCGCGCGCTCACCGAGCGCTGTTGCGCTGGCTTCACCCTGCTCGGTGTTGACGTCGAGCAGTACGACAT
>JBFEXY010000025.1:0-15995 GCA_041562415.1 Woeseiaceae bacterium | reverse complement strand
GGGGCATTTGTCTCCCTCATGGCTCGCTTCGCTGTGCTTTACTTCGGTCGAAAAACGCCCCGCTCGATGGCCGATTGCAACTGCTCGACTCAGTCGCAGGAGCGAATCGCGACCTGGGATCGCGCGCCGAGGCGAGCGCCTGCGGCTCGTATCCGGGCCGGCCGGGATGTTCCTCGACCGAAGTAAAGCGCAGCCGTGCGGAGCACGGCGAGCCATGAGGGAGAGGAATCAACCCGGTCGGCGCGCAGATGTCGGCGCAGCCGGGCCGGTAAACCTTCAGCGCCGTTCCTGCATCTCGGATTCGAGGGCGGCGAGCGCGTCGTCCAGGGGCAGCACCTTCTGCTGCTTGGAGCCGAGTCGGCGCATCGCGACGGAGCGGTTTTCGACCTCCCGCTGACCGACGGCGAGCTGCACCGGTACTTTCGCGACGCTGTGCTCGCGCACCTTGTAGGAGATTTTCTCGTTCCGAAGGTCTGCCTCGGCACGTAGCCCACGCGCCTCGAACTCTGCGACGACCTCCCGGGCGTATTCATCCGCGTCCGAGGTGATGGTCAGGACCTTCACCTGCACCGGCGCCAGCCACAGCGGTAGGTTGCCGGCGTGATGTTCGATAAGGATACCGATGAATCGTTCCAGGGAGCCGAACATCGCGCGATGCAGCATCACCGGCAGGTGCTTTTCGCCGTCTTCGCCGATGTAGGTCGCTCCCAGTCGTCCCGGCATGTTGAGATCCACCTGCAGGGTGCCGCACTGCCAGTCGCGCCCGATTGCGTCCCGCAACACGAACTCGAGCTTCGGTCCGTAAAACGCGCCTTCCCCGGGGTTGTGGGTGTAGTCGAGCCCGGCGACTTCGAGCGCCTTGAGCAGCGCGGCTTCCGACTGGTCCCAGACCTCGTCTTCGCCGACGCGAACCTCCGGGCGATCGGCAAACTTGATTCGCACGTCCTCGAAACCGAAATCGCGGTAAATGCCGAGGATCAGCTGGCAGACAGCGATCGACTCCCCGGTGATCTGTTCGGGTGTGCAGAAGATGTGCGCGTCATCCTGCGTGAATGCGCGCACCCGCATCATGCCGTGCAGCGCTCCGGAAGGCTCGTAACGATGGCACTTGCCGAATTCTGCGAGGCGCACCGGCAGGTCGCGGTAACTCGTGATGCCCTGTTTGAATACCTGTACGTGGCCGGGACAGTTCATCGGCTTGATGGCGAAGTGCCGGCCGTCGACCGTCTCGGTCGTGAACATGTTCTCGCCGAATGCCTCGAGGTGGCCCGATTTCTCCCACAGTGTCGTGCTCATGAGTTCGGGCGTGTTGATCTCGCGGTAACCCGCGTCGTTCTGCTTTTGCCGCATGTAGCCGATGAGGTTCTGGTACAGAGCCCACCCCTTTGGGTGCCAGAATACTGCGCCCGGCGCCTCTTCCTGGAAGTGGAACAGGTCCATGACACGGCCGAGTCGGCGGTGGTCGCGCTTCTCTGCTTCCTCGAGCATGTGCAGGTACTGGCGCAATTGCTTGTCGTTGGGCCAGGCGGTGCCGTAGACCCGCTGCAGCATTTCGTTCGACGAATCGCCGCGCCAATACGCGCCCGACACATGCGTCAGCTTGAATGACTTGCCGAGCTTGCCAGTCGAAGGCAGGTGTGGTCCGCGGCAGAGATCGATGAAGTCGCCCTGGCGGTAGAGAGAGATCGGTTCGTCGGACGGGATACTCGCGATGATCTCCGCCTTGTATTCTTCGCCGATGCTACGGAAGAACTCCACGGCTTCGTCGCGATTCCAGACTTCGCGCGTAATCGCCTCATCACGATCGACGATTTCCTTCATGCGGGCTTCGATGACCTGCAGGTCGTCTTCGGTAAACGGTTCTTCGCGCGAGAAGTCGTAGTAGAAGCCGTTGTCGATCGCAGGTCCGATTGTTACCTGCGTGTCCGGCCACAGCTCCTTGACCGCTTCTGCGAGAGCATGCGCTGCGTCGTGACGCAGCAATTCCACGCCATCATCGGAATCGCGCGTTATGATTTCGACCGTGGCATCGTCCTCGATGTTGCGTGTGAGGTCCCACAGTTCTCCGTTGACACGCACGGCGACGGCGTCGCGCGCGAGGCTCTTACCTATGCTGGCGGCGATTTCGGCGCCCCGGGTGGCAGTATCGAACTGCTTTGCGGAGCCATCGGGTAGAGTAATTGTCGGCATGTCGCTGGTAGTCTTTTCGTTGCCCGCGAGAACGGCGCGCCATTGTACAATTGGTTCCCGGTATAAGACACCCACTCGTCCATGAACAACGTTCCAGATCCATTGCCTCCGGCCGGCCACGACCACGATAGCTGCGTGTCCGCCGCGATCGAAACGGCAGAGCAACTGTGCCGCGACCGGGGACTGCGGTTCACGGCTTTGCGCCGGCGAGTACTGACTCTGGTGTGGGATAGTCACAAGCCCATCGGCGCCTACGATATCCTCGACAAGCTCGGCAGCGAGGGCAGGGCAGCTGCGCCACCAACGGTATACAGGGCCCTCGATTTCCTGATCGAGGCCGGCCTGGTGCACCGGCTGGACTCGCTCAATGCTTTCATCGGCTGCCCCGATCCGGCGCGATCACACGCCGGCCAGTTCCTGATCTGCCGCCGTTGTCGTACCGTCCTGGAACTGGACGATCCCGACATCGATGCGGTCGTTGCAAACACAGCCGAGCGGCTGGGATTCACATCGGTGCACCAGATGCTCGAGGTGCAGGGTCTTTGTGCCAACTGCAGTAATGGAGACTAGGCGCAGCCGCGACTTCGCGTACAATACCGCCCGGTCAAATCCAGCGAAATGAATCGATGAGCGAAGCGCCGCGGGACTTTATCCGCCAGATCATCCATGACGACCTCGCGTCCGGGAAGCATGGCGAAATCGTTACCCGGTTTCCGCCGGAGCCAAACGGCTACCTGCACATCGGCCACGTCATGTCGATCTGCCTGAATTTCGGTGTCACAGCCGAGACGGGCGGGCGTACGTTTCTGCGCTACGACGACACCAATCCGCACAAGGAAGACCAGGAGTACGTCGACGCTATCGAACAGGACGTGCACTGGCTGGGGTTCGACTGGGGAGAGCGCCTGACGCACGCATCGGACTATTTCGGGCAGCTGTACGAGGCTGCCGAGAAGCTGATCGAGATGGGGCTTGCCTATGTGGACTCGCTGAGCGCCGAGGAGATTCGCGCGCATCGCGGGACGTTGACCGAGCCAGGCACGAACAGCCCGTACCGTGAACGCGCTGTCTCCGAGAATATGGATCTCTTCCGCCGCATGCGTGCAGGTGAGTTCGCCGATGGTGAGCACGTGCTGCGTGCGAAGATCGATATGGCATCCCCCAATATGAACCTGCGCGATCCGGCGCTGTATCGCATCCGGCATATCGATCACCAGCGCACCGGTAACACCTGGTGCATCTACCCGATGTATGATTTTGCACACACGCTTTCGGATGCGTACGAGCACATTACGCACTCGCTTTGCACACTGGAGTTCGAGGATCACCGGCCGCTGTATGACTGGTTTCTCGACCAGCTGCAGCCGCCGCATCGGCCGCGCCAGATCGAGTTCTCGCGCCTGAACCTTGCCTACACGATCACGAGCAAGCGCAAGCTCGGGATAATGATCAACAACGGCGTAGTCAGCGGCTGGAACGACCCGCGTATGCCAACGATTGCCGGCATGCGCAGGCGTGGCTACCCGGCGGCTGCGTTGCGCGACTTTGTGAAGCGCGGTGGCGTTACCAAGAAGGACAAGCTCATCGAAATGGGCGTGCTCGAGAACAGCGTTCGCGAGGTGTTTGGTGACGAAGCCGAGCGCCGTATGGCTGTACTGAAACCGCTGAAGGTGGTGCTCACGAACTATGCCGAAGACCAGGTCGAGATGATGGAGGCGATGAACCATCCGAATCGGCCCGAACTCGGCACGCGCGAGGTTCCGTTCTCGAGGGAGGTCTGGATCGAGCAGGACGATTTCATGGAAGAGGCGCCGCGCAAGTTCTTTCGCCTCAAGCCCGGCGGGGAGGTTCGGCTTCGGAGTGCCTACATCATTCGCTGCGATGAGGTCGTCAAGAACGACGATGGCGAGGTCGTGGAATTGCGTTGCAGCTACGATCCCGACACGCGCAGCGGCACAGGAACGAGCGACCGTAAGGTCAAGGGCACGATTCACTGGGTCTCGGCCGGCCACGCGGTGCCGGCGACGGTCCGGCTCTATGACCGGCTCTTCACGGTACCGAACCCGAACGCGGCGGAGGACTTCATGGACGTGCTTAACCCGGAGTCGCTGCAGACCGTCGAGGCGATGCTAGAGCCGTCGCTTGCGACCCTCGGTGCCGGCGAGGCCGTGCAGTTCGAGCGGCTCGGCTACTTCTGCCCGGATTCGGCCGACGACTCGCCGGGGACGCGCGTATTCAATCGAATCGTTACGCTGAGGGACTCCTGGGCGAAGATTGAAAAGCAGGCGATGCAGGGGCAGAACTGAACGACGCTTGTTTCAGTTTTCGAATCGGTAGCTCAGGTCCACGCCGGATTCCTTCTGGCCCGACGTTGCTGTAACGCCGAACCCCCGCTTGAGGTCATAGCGAATCCTGATGACGTTCTCGTTGTCGAATAGCCCGATGCCGTAACTGGCGTAGACGCGCGGCGCGATATAGGTGCCGAAGTCGAGCGCGCCGATGCCTCTCTCGTAGTCGAAGTCGCTGCCGGTCACGAGGAGCGTCAACGCGCGCTCTTCGGTCGTCACCGGCGTCGTGTAGGGTTCTATCGTCGGGCGCGAGATTGATCCTGCTACCAGCACGCCGGCTCGTCGCACCTGTGTATTGCCGAAAATCTCGCGTTCCGCTCGAATGCGCAGGTAGGGATCGTCGGCAGGTACGTCCGGGAATTGCACCGCCCCCTCGGTGATCTCGAGCCTCTGTCCGAATACCAGTATCTCGCCGGCCACGTCGAATTGCCCGTTCGCCATCGGTATCGGTTCGCCGCTCCAGGCGAGCAGCGTGCTGCCGGTAACGGAAGTTTCGACGACGCCCAGGTCGACGACGACGTCCTTACCCAGCGAGACCTCCAGTGAACCGAATATCCGCATGTTGGTGGGCTCAACCGTCTCGGTAGCTTCATCCGGCAGTTCGCCGGCGATGATGACGACGTCGCCGCTTTCATAGACTCGGTTGGTACCGATGGTGCTCGGTACGATACGCGCGCGCGGGACCGTCAGAGTGCCGTCGACGTCGAATTCCTCGCCGTTGAACCGAACCCGGACGTCGGTATTGGCGATTGCCTTAACGTCCGGCACGTCGATGAGCGTGAGGTTGTGGCCACGCAGCGTGACTTCGAGCCCCGCCGTCGCCGAACGTGCCTGGTCCGCGCGCGTGCGGATCTGCCCGCGTCCCTCTCCGGCGCGAAACGAGCCCGTCACCTCGATGTCGCCACGGCCCTGCAGTTCGCTTTCCACCTCGATCTCATCGAGCCTGAGCCCGATGGGCAGGTACGTCAGGCTGCCGTCTTCGAGCGCCACGGTCCCGGTGATCAATGGCGCGTCCAGCGTGCCGTCGACGTCGATGTCTGCGCGCAACGCGCCGCCGGCCTGGTCGAGTACCGGCACGAATGGCAGGACGATACCGATATCGGCCAGGTCGATGTCGATCCTGCCGTCCAGGCTTGCGGCGCCCGTATCCACGACATCCAGCACCTGGAACTCGGCCGCGACCTGGCCCTGGCCAGGCAGCGGCACTTCGACGATGCCGCCGCGCAGGTCGTCGCCGTCCAGGTCGAAGCCGAGCCTGGATGCGCCGGTCGTCAGGCTGCGTTCGGGGTCGTCGACGCTCATGACGCTCCCGGCCGTCATCCGGAGATCGGCCCGTCCGTTCGACTTGCCGTCGGGTCCCACATTCCAGCTGAATTCGCCGCTGACGACCTGGTCGAATTCCAGCCGCGTGTCGACAAAGGCGTTGACGAGATCGACCGGGACCGCCGACAGACGGGCAGCGATGTCGGAGCCCGCGCTCGACGCCCAGTGGCCGTCTGCACACAGGCCGATGTCCCGTGCGCCGGTCAGGCACAGCTCCTCGATGGTGGCGCGCCCCGTTGAAAGCATTACCGCAGCGCTGTCCTGCAGTGCGGCGTCGAATTCGTCGTGATGCACGTCGAGCCGGGCAACCTCACCGGTCCACATCGACGGCTGCTTCCAGTCGTCAAGCGCCCCGCGCATTGACAACACCATTCGCAGCCCGTTCGTAAGCACGTCGAGGTCGAGGCTTTGTGACTGACGCCCGATGTAGGGCGCCATGCGCAGCTGCTCCGCCTTCAGATTCCCGTAACCGACGCTGGCCGCAAAAGCCTCGGCGCTGACTACACTGTCCCGGTCGCCGCCATCCTCGATCCTGAGGCTTTCCACAACGATGTCGCGATAGCCAAGGCGTTCGCTCGCTGCATCAATGCGCAGGAACTCGCCGTCCGGCCGCAGGGAGACGACGCCCGCCGCCCACAAGCCGCCCCAGGCGTCGTCAATGTAGAGAGCAAGGTCATCGACGAGGACATCGAAAGTCAGACCATCGGCGGCGTACAACTGACCATCGAGCTTGGCCTTCGCATCGCCGTGTCGCACGACGAGATTCTCGACACCGACGGCGCCGTCCCCGTATTCGATGTGGCCATCAGCGTACAACGGCCTGTCACGGAAGTGTCCGTTGACGTTACGCAGCAGCGCCGCAACGCGCAGCGGCTGCTGCTGACCGGTCACCTCGACGGTCCCGTTCAGTTCGGCCGGCCAGTCCGGCAGTACCTCCTCCGTCCGTATTCCCTGCAGCTCGAGGTTCGCGGCAAACGCGCCAGGCTGGCGCCAGCTGTATTCCCCCTGCCCCCTGACTGTGCCGCCGAGCACGTTGCCTTCGAGGATCTTCACGGCTGCGCCATTGCGATTGCCGCCGCCGTCGATCGTGAAGCGACCGGGGGGCAGACCCTGGACGTCCAGGTCGAGCGTACCCGCGACGGTCCAGTCGTCGAGCGAGCCGCCGACGGTGATGCGTCCGCTGCGGCTCGCCACGCGCGGGTCCGGTTCACCCAGTGGCCAATGGGCATCCTGCCAGTCGAGGTCGCTCGAAATCGCGCCGGACTCGATATCGACGTCGGCGGCAATACCAACCGTCATGTCGGTGCCGGTAAATGCCACGTCGCCCGCGGCGGCAAGCGCCCGGGTATCGCCGTGCGCGCTTGCGGACAGCGAAAACGGCGGCAATTCGGCAACGCCGCTGTCCAACGGAACCGAGACGGCAGGCGCCTCGACGTCGAGTTCCCACGCGAGTTCGCGCCCCAGCCCGGCCAGGCGGCCGGTCACCAGTGCCTTCGGTTCCAGGATCTGTGCCTGCAATATCAAGTCGTCGATAGATCCCGTCACGTCGGCATCGAGTGATACGGTTTCGTCGAGCCCGGTCAACGCCGGCTTGGCGGCGACTGCAACGTCGACCTCGATGTCGTTCGAGCCGGACAATTCGAGCCGGCCGGCGCCTTCCGCATCGAAATACGGGGTCTCGGCCTGCAGCCGTTCGATCCGGAACGCGTCCTGCCAGCGGCCGGCAATCGTCGCGGAATCGAAACTCAGAAACTTGCCGGCGGCAAAGCCTTCGAACCTCGCATCCTCCATGTCGAGTCGTTGTATGGCGATCTCGAAAGGCAACTGCAGCCTTGCAAATATCCGTCCCAGGTCTGTACCGCCTTCGCGGTCACCGTCACGCTCGAGGATGCGCAGCGAAAACCCGCTCGAGTCGGCCTGCTCGACAACCACGCGCAGCGGCAGAAGCTCCAGCTTCGCTGCGAGCGACACGTCGTCGACGGCGAGAACGACCGAGTCGTTCGCGAATCTGATCCCGCGAAGCTCGACGCCCGAGGTGACATCGCCTTCCACGGTGACAGCCGTAAGGGCGCCGCCAGTAGCGGATTCCGCCTGAGCCCAAAGCCATCGCGCGCCCGACTCCGAATGCAACAGCCAGAACCACGCGGCTGCGGCAAGCAGGACGGGTGCGACGGACAGGAGCAGCAATACGCGGCGGAGTCTCATAACAGCGGCGTACCGATCGTCAGGTGGTAACGCAGAGGCTTGCCTTCGAAGTCGATCGCCCGGGCGATGTCGATGCGGATCTCGCCCGCGAATGAATACCAGCGGATGCCGATGCCGATGCCCCTCTTCAGGTCGGGATCCTTCCACTCGTTAAAGGCATTGCCGATGTCCGCGAATACGGCACCCGACCAGGAGGCGAGGAAACGGTACTCGGTTTCAGCGCTGGCGGTGATGATGTGATTCGAGCCGATGTCGTTGTTCGAGAGGCGCTCGAATCCGTAGCCACGCACGCTCATGCTTCCGCCGGCTTTAAAGCGGTAGAAGTTCGGGAGGGTCGTGAACGAGAGGTTCAGGGGCTGCCCGCCGATATCGAGCACGAACTCGTCGACGTCCGCGTCGGTGTAGCCGAGCTCCCCGCGCACGTGGAACTTGAGCCGGTCGCCCAGCACGTAGCTGCGGCGCGTCGCCACGTACAGCTGGGTAAATTCGACGGTCGAGCCGAAGGCTTTGTCGGAATGAAATAGCCATGCACGGTCCCGTCGCCCGAAGGTCTCGAACGCGCGCCCCTGCACGTCGACGACCTCGTAATCGATGCCGACCGAGAACGCGTTTTCGATCGTTCTCAACCGGCCCTCGAGGGCGGGGTTGCTGACGCGGGTCGTCGGGTCGTCGGGCGTCGTATCCAGGAGGTCGAATCGCTGGTCGGAATTCAGGAATTGCACAAACGGTGTCGTGAACCGCTGTGCTTCGCCGCCCTTCAGGTTCCTGAGCTTGAGCCGACCGAAACGCAGGTGCCGCTCGTCAAGGTCGCCATTTGCGAGCCGGATGAAGTCCTCGTCCTCCTCGTCGCGTTTTACTTCGAGGTCCTGGTTCTCGAGGCGCAACGTGAACTCGGCATCCCACCACTCTCTCGCGCGGCCTACCCGCGGTTTGCGGTAACGGCTGCGCAGCGTGAACTGGTCGTCGAGTTCCTGGTAGCCGATACCGACATCAAGCCGGTCGCCGCGATCCGACATCGGGTGGCGGCTGTAATTCGCCTGCAGCCGGATTCCCGTGTCGTCTCCCCAACCCAACGCGCCGGAGTAATGGTTCCGGGTCTCCGTCGCGACGCGCACGTCGAAGTCGACCGCCGGCGGATCCAGCTCGGGGCGATCGGTTTCCAGCACGGTAACTTCGTCGAAGTAGCCTGTTTTCCACAGGTCGGTGCGCAGCCGGCTGACGAGCCTCGCGGTATAAGGGTCGCCCTTGTCGAAGCGCGGAATGTATTCGAGGATCCCGGGCTTCAGGTAGTGCCCGGAATAGCTGACATCGCCCATCACGTACCGGGGGCCTGTATCGAGTATCAGCCCGAGTGTCGCCGTATTCCGTTCGAGATCGAGCTCGAGCGTATGCTCGGTAAACTCTGCGGCCAGATAACCACGCGACTTGGCGGTATCGATGGCGTTGCGTTTCTCTTCCTCCCAAACGGACTGGTCAAGGACGGCACCCTCGCCGAGAGGCCATGCCCGCCGCCAGGACGAAATCTGGCGATCTTTGGCGCCGGGGCCGACTACGCTCACATCGACGCTCGCCACTCGCATCGGCGGGCCTGGCTCGATCGTCAGTTCGACGATTGCGGGCCCATCCTGTTGCTCGATGATTGTTGCCGATATTTGCGGGGCGTAGTAACCGAAGGGACGTAATGCCGCGCGCGCACCAGCGATCGCTTTGTCGATGACTTTTTCGTGATCACGCGGCCGCAGCCGCGCCCGCGGGCCGAACTGCACGATATCAACGTGGCTGAGCACATTCGCCGTCAGCGTATCGTCCAGCCCCCGGACAAGGTAAACCACATCGCCATGGGCAGGGAATGCTACAGCGAGCAGCAACAGGCAGACTGGCTTTCGAATGTTGACCAACGCTGAAATCCTGCTCATCGGCGAATGTTGATCTTGTCAGAACTTGGACAACGAGCGGAAGATGAAATTCAGGCCAGGCGACCCCTGTGGTATCAGGTCGCGAGGCCGTCACTGATCACGATCGGTGCACCGCGTTCCAGGCCGAGTCCATCGGCAGCGTTGCCCTCGGCCCTGGCCACCTCGATAACATCGAAAGAGTTTATCAGCGCCAGGTACTCACCCGGTTGCACCCTGCCGTATGTCGTCTTCATCGGGAACTCGTGGCCGGCCAGGGTGACCACCGGCTGCCGGAACCCTTCGATCAACTTGCGGTCGATGTTGCTGATCAGATTGCCGAAGGTGTCGACGGTGATGATGATGCCACTTACTTTTCCCGGCGAGACCTCCGGATCATCGATCCAGCCGGGGGTCCACTCGTAGGTCGGGATACCGATCGAAACGGGGTTGGTTCTCCCGGACGCAATATCGGCCGCAATAGGGGCAAAGATATCGCGGCCATGAAATGTCGCGCTCGGTTCGCCGAGTCCCAGTCGCCTGAAGCAGCTGAGGTCGAGTTTGAAGACCTGTGTTTGTTCCGAGCCGTCCAGGATCGGCGAGAGCAGCCCGTTATCGGGCGCCAGGAAGTAGTGCCGGTCATGTTGTACGAGCAAGATGTCGCGTTCTGTACCCACGCCCGGATCCACGATGGCCAGGTGCACCGTGCCTTTGGGGAAGTACCTGTAAGCGCGGCTGACCCAGAAGCCGGCTTCCGGTGGCCATTGCGCAGGAATATCGTGGATCAGGTCGATGATCCTGGCTTCCGGAAAACGGCCCGTGATCACGCCTTTCATAACAGCTGTGAACGGGCCCTTGTGACCGAAGTCCGTGGTGATCGTAATTACGCCGGAAGGCTGCATGGCTCAAATCTTATCAGGCGGTCAGCGTTTTTTCCGAGTGGCGTTTCAGGAAACTGCTGCGTGCCCAGTAGATGAATATGGTGTCGATAGCCGCGATTGCCAGCTTGAAGATGTACTTGGCGGCACCGAGCGCGATTGCCGTACGAAGATCGACGGTGCCCCACCAGACAACGAGCGAGTAGATCGTCGTGTCGAGGGCCTGGGAAACCATCGTCGAGCCATTGTTGCGCAGCCACAGCCAGCGTTCGCCCGTCCACGCTTTGATCTTGTGAAACGCCCAGACGTCGAAGCGCTGGCTGATCAGGTAGGCGAGTAACGAACCGAACACGAACCGCGGTGAGAAATTGAGGATGGTCGAAAACGCGTCCTGTATGTCCTGCGAAAACGCCGCCGTCTTGGGGTTCGTGCTCGGCAGGTACATGAGCCCCAGGCTCATCATGACCAGTACTATGACGCTGACCGTGAAGCCCATCCAGACAGCTCGCGCGGCTTCGTGCTTGCCATAGTTTTCGGAGAGCACGTCGGTGGCGAAGAAGATGCTCGAGTAGAAGATCACGCCCAGGCTGGTTTCGAGCCCGAAAATGATGGTCAGCTTGGGCCCCTGAAGGTTGGCGAGGACGATCGCTGTCGCGATGGCGACCTGCAGTCCAGCTTTGCCGAACAGGCGGTACAGCAGCACGGTACCGCCGAGGTCGAGCATCAGCGTGGTGAGCCACAAAACCTCCTGGTTAGCGGCAAAGAAGTCGACCAGGGCCTGCGGGAACATTCAGCGATCAGCCGGCCAGCCTGTCGAGATGCCAGTCGGCATTGCCGAGAATCTGGTCGATCGTCGTCAGGCGCTTGAAGTAGTGCGCGATATCGACTTCCCAGCTGACGCCCATGCCGCCGTGGATCTGAACCGCTTCCTGCCCGACTTTACGTCCTACAGTGCCGACCTGGTACTTGATCGAACTGATGGCGCGCTTGGCATTTGCGTCCCCCTGTGCAGCAAGCATCGTCGCCCACAGTAACAGCGAGTAGCTCTGTTCGCAGTCGGTGAACATATCGACCATGCGATGTTGCAGAGCCTGGAAGCTGCCGATCGGCACGCCGAACTGCATACGGCTCTTGGAGTACTCGACCGTCTTGTCCGTCATGATCTGCATGATGCCAACGGCCTCCGCCGATACCGCGAGTGTTGCATCATCTATGGCGGCATCGAGCGCGACGAATCCGCGGCCCGGCTCGCCAATAACGGATGCGCCGTCCACTGACACGTTGTCGAGGCTGATCTCTGCTGCCTGGTGTCCATCCACCGTGGGATAGGCTCGGATACCGAGCCCGTCGCTGTCGGCGGGTATGGCGAACAGCGTGACACCGTCTTCGTCGTTCTGTGCGCCCGCGGTCCTTGCGGTGACGATGAGCAGCTCCGCATTGCCGCCATTAAACACGACGGCTTTGTTGCCATTGAGAACCCAGCCTTCACCGTCCGCCGTGGCCGTGGTGCAAATGTCGGCGATGTCGTAACGGCTTTGAGGTTCAGCGTACGCGAGCGCGGACTGAAGCTCGCCCGCAATGATCGGGTGCAGCCACCTTTCTTTCTGCTCCTCGCTGGCCGCGCGGCGCAGGACGCCGCCCGAAAGGACGATATTGGCAAGGTACGGTTCCACGACCAGTCCCTTTCCGAATCGCAGCATCACAACGATCAGATCGGCCGGGCCACCGCCGAAGCCGCCGTCTTCCTCGCTAAAGGGCACCGATGTCCAGCCCAGTTCGGCAAATGTCTGCCAGACATCCCGGCTATAGCCTTTATCACTCGCGGCGTATTTCTGACGCTTCTCGAAGTCGTAATCGTTGGCGATGAATTTCTCGATGCTGTCGTCCAGCATCGCCTGTATTTCGTTGAACGAAAAGTCCATGTTCGATTCCTAAAGCCCGAGTACGTGCTTGGCGATGATGTTCTTCTGAATTTCGTTGGAGCCGCCGTAGATCGATGCCTTGCGGTAGTTGAAGTATTTCAATGAGTACTGCGTCTCGGCGCCTTCGCCGACCCAGTCCGCTGGATCCGACTCCAGCGCGTACTGTTCCTGGACGTAGGGCAGTGCGTAGTACCCCGCGGCTTCCAGGTAGAGCGTATCGATTGCCTGCTGGATCTCGGTGCCCTTGACCTTGAGTATCGACGATTCGGGGCCCGGTGCCTTTCCGGACTGCACCGCGGCAAGCGTGCGCAGTTCCGTGTACTCAAGCGCCCTGAGGTCTGTTTCGACGGCGGCGAGATTGCGCATGAAATTGCGATCTTCGCTGAGCGGCCTGGCACCGCGAACGGACTTCTTCGTCTGCTTTCTTAGCTTGCGGAGCCGGTATTTCGAAATCGCCACACCGGCGATATTTGCGCGCTCGTGCTGTAAAAGCACCTTGCCGTAGGTCCAGCCTTTGCCTTCCTCGCCCACGAGATTTTCGACGGGCACCCTCACGTCCTCGAAGTGAACTTCGTTGACCTCATGGTCGCCCTCGATCGTAATGATGGGGTTCACGGTGACGCCGGGTGTCTTCATGTCGACGAGCAGGAAACTTATGCCTTCCTGGCGCCGTGCGACGTCCGTGCTCGTCCGCGCGAGAAGGAATATCCAGTCTGCGTGCTGACCGAGCGTGGTCCAGGTCTTGGTGCCGTTCAGGACGTAATGATCGCCGTCCAGATCCGCTCGCATCTTCAGCGACGCGAGATCCGAACCGGCGCCCGGCTCGGAGTAGCCCTGGCACCACCAGACCTTGCTGGCGAGGATGTCAGGGAGGAAGCGCTTCTTCTGCTCCTCGTTTCCGAAGGTGTAGACGACAGGCCCGACCATGCTCAGGCCGAACGGCACTATGGGCGGGGCGTTCGCTTCCGCCATTTCGATCGCGAAGATGTACTTCTGCACCGGCGTCCAGCCCGTGCCACCGTATTCGACCGGCCAGTTTACGCCGGCCCAGCCGTGTTCGTGCAGCCACTGCTGGAAGCGGATGAGATCCTCGCGCTCCATGGGCACACCCTTGTCGCGTTTGCGGCGTATGTCTTCCGGAAATTCGTCTCTGAATACGGCGCGAATTTCCTCGCGGAAGGCAAGGTCTTCATCACTCAACGTCGCGTCCATGGTGCTCCTCGGGTTGGGGCAGGGCCGTTTCGGGGGACCCGATTGTCACAGAATGCGTTCAAAGGTTCGAGCCAATCGTGCAAAATGGAGGAATGAGAATCGATTTGGCGCTGGAGCCGATATCCGCGGTAACGTTGCTTGCATGGCATTCCTCGAGCGCGGAGATGAACTGGACAGGAGGTTAACGTGGCCGAACTGAGTCACATCGACGACAAGAACCGGCCTACGATGGTCGACGTCGGCGATAAAGCCGTCACGGCACGCGAGGCTCACGCGCGTGCTGTCGTCGTACTGCCGGAGGAAGTGCTTGCGGCGCTGGACGGAAACGAAATACAGAGCAAGAAGGGGCCGGTGTTCGCGACGGCGATCATCGCCGGCGTCATGGCGGCGAAGAAGACCCATGAACTCATACCGTTCTGCCACCCTCTCGGTCTGGACAATTGCGACGTGGCCATTGCGCTGGAGGATGGTCGTGCCGTGATCGATTGCCGTTGCAAGGTGACGCACAAGACCGGCGTGGAGATGGAGGCGTTGACGGGCGCCAGCGTTGCGGCGCTGACCATTTATGACATGTGCAAAGCGCTATCTCACGATATCGTTATTGCGGAAACACGGTTGATGATGAAAACTGGCGGCAAGCGGGATTTTCGTCGTGAAAGCTAGTTTGGAGAGGACAAATTGAAAACCATTACCGTGCGGTACTTCGCCATGTTCCGGGAACAGGCCGGCGTTGACGAGGAGACATTGTCGCTCGATGCGACAACTGCTGCCGATGTGTTCGAGCACACAAAGCCCCGGCATGGATCGTCTGAACCGGCAGGGCACTGCAAGGTCGCGATCAACGATGAGATGGCGGACTGGACATCGCCGGTCGAGGACGGCGATACGGTGCTCCTGTTTCCCCCTGTGGCGGGCGGCTGACATGATCCGCATGACGACAGATTCGATCGATCCGGACGCCCTGCGCCGTGAGCTTTTCGATCCCGCTGCAGGCGGCTATTGCGCCTTCGAGGGCTGGGTGCGCAACGAAAACGAGGGGCACGAAGTCCTGCGGCTGGAGTACGAGGGCTATGAGCCCGTGGCAGTCGTCGAGGGCGAAAAGATACTGGCGGAGGCCGCCGGGAAGTTCCCGTATTTGCACGCGCATTGCGTGCATCGGACCGGGATGCTGGAGATCGGTGACTGCGCCGTCTGGGTGGGTGTCGCATCCGCGCACCGCGACGAAGCGTTCAAGGCGTGCCGCTACATCATCGACGAACTGAAGCATCGACTCCCTATCTGGAAGAAAGAGCACTACACCAACGGTGATTCCGGCTGGGTCAATTGCGAGCGTTGTGCCGAGCACGCGCACGGTGCGTCACGATAAGTCACATAGCGAGTCGCGGCAGCGCATTCCTCTCCCTCATGGCTCCCTTCGGTCCGCTTTACTTCGGTCGAGGAGCGCCCTGCCGCGACTCGTGGGCGATTCTCTCCAGGTCACCGGGTGTGTCGATGTCGATCGCGGCGTCCTCGAAGGGGATTGTTCTGACGTCGAACCGAGGGTCCTGGAGCACGCTTTTCGCCCCCTTGTCTCCGGAGAGCCCGCTGAGTGCGGCAAATGCGCCGCGCGGAAACAAGACCGGCGGTCCCAGGGTTCCCGAGAAGGCCGTCGCCACGATTTCACTGTCGGCGCCGCTCCAGGTATCAATCAATGCCCGCAGGTGACGCGCAGTGATCAGTGGTTGATCGGTGAACAACAACAGCACGGCATCGGCAACGTGTGACAGGCTCTTTGCGGCGAGCGCGATCGAGCCGCCGAGACCTTCTTCGTACCGGTCATTAACGACCAGGTACTGAGGGGCGTCGCCGGCTGCTGCAACGACGGCAGCGGTCTCATGTCCGACAAGCAGAACGTTACGGTCGCCGCAAACGGATCTGGCCAACTCGGCGGCGCGGCGGACCAACGGTCTACCCTCGAAATTCGCGAGTTGCTTACTGCGTCCGAAACGATTCGATCCGCCGGCCGCCAGAACGACGGCAAACACG
>JBFEXY010000024.1:0-16135 GCA_041562415.1 Woeseiaceae bacterium | reverse complement strand
GTTTCGGTGATCGTGCGCCGGATCGGGTGGTCGAATACCTGCCCCACCGAAAACTCTTCGAAGTAAAGTCCTGCCATCGCGTTCTCTCGCTTAGCTATCCGGCCATCATGATACGGTATTATCAGCCCGGCCCGGGAGACAACAATGAATCGAATCACCCGCCGCGATTTCACGAAAAACGCGCTCACCACAGGCGGGCTGCGGGAGTCGGTCCGCAGACTGCAGACCGGCACCGTCGACCTGATGCAGGTCCACAACCTCCGCGACTGGGAAAACAACATTCCCCTGCTGCAGGAACTGAAGAAGGATGGCCGGTTTCGCTATATCGGCCTGACGACGTCGCGGGCGAGCCAGTATGAGGAGATAGAAAAGGCCATGTTGCGCCACGACCCCGACTTCATCCAGACCAACTAATCACTCGAACAGCGCGAAGCTGCCGAACGGCTGTTGCCTTTGGCGGCGGACGCATCTTTGACCCGCTATAGCTACTTTGCGCGCTCTATCGCCTCTACGATCATACGCTTTGCGTCCTCGGAGCCATGCCAGTCACCGATGCGGACCCATTTTCCGGGCTCGAGGTCCTTGTAGTGCTCAAAGAAGTGCTCAACCTGGCGTAGCGTAATCTCCGGCAAGTCAGAGTATTCCCTGACCTGGTCGTAGCGCTGCGTCAAGGCTGGTGAAGGCACAGCGAGAATCTTCTCGTCCTGCCCGGCATTGTCTTCCATGACAAGTACTCCGATCGGGCGCACGTTAATAAGGCAGCCGGGCACCAGTTCTCGGGAATTGGCTACGAGCACATCAATGGGGTCGCCGTCTTCCGACAACGTATGCGGCACGAATCCGTAGTTGCCGGGATAGGACATCGGCGTATGCAGGAACCGGTCGACGACCAGCGTCCCCGCCTCCTTGTCCATCTCGTACTTTATGGGCTGTCCGCCGTGCGGGACCTCGATAATAACGTTGACATCCTCGGGAGGGTTGTTGCCGATGGCGATCGCGTCGATTCTCATGATATTTGTATTCGTTTGTAACGGCGGCTGACAGTAATTGTCTACCAATACTACACTTAAAGGTTATTTACCGTACTGGTAGAGCCATGTCCCGATTACTACTGATCCTGCCTGCGGTGTTGATCGCTGCTTGCGCAAATGCGGATGCACAACGACCGTTCGCTGTAGAGGCGATTGCGGAATTCGACGAACCATGGGCAATGGCCTTCCTCCAGGACGGCCATTTGCTGGTGACCGAGAAAGCAGGGCGTTTGCTCGTCGTCGCCAGGGACGGCAACAAGTCAAAGCCGGTAAGCGGTGTTCCGGATGTCGACTACGGCGGTCAGGGAGGTCTCGGCGACGTTGCGCTGCATCCGGATTTTGCTGAAAACCGGCAGGTATACCTCAGCTACGTCGAAGCCGGCGAAGGCGATACCCGCGGTGCCGCGGTCGCCCGGGGAGTACTCGAACTCGCTGATGGCGAGGGCTCGCTGTCTAACATCGAGGTTATCTGGCGCCAGGAGCCCAAGGTCACCGGGCGCGGCCACTACGCTCATCGGCTGCTATTCGATGACAAAGGGCATCTCTTTATTTCCTCGGGGGATCGCCAGAAATTCGATCCGGCGCAGGACATGGGTGGAAATCTGGGCAAGATCGTCCGCCTGAATGACGACGGATCCGTACCGAAAGATAACCCCTTCTACGGCGATGGCGGCGTGACAGCGCAGATCTGGTCACTCGGCCATCGCAACCCGCTCGGCATCGCCTTCGATCTCGATGGCCAGCTGTGGAATATCGAGATGGGTCCGAAGGGCGGCGATGAACTCAACAGGGTCGTTCGCGGGGAAAATTACGGCTACCCCATCGTCTCCGATGGCGATCACTACAGCGGGGAAGACATCCCGGACCACGACACGCGGCCGGAATTCGCTGCGCCAGCCATTTCATGGACTCCGGTTATCTCGCCGGGCGGGTTCATGGTTTATGACGGCGAGTTGTTCCCGGACTGGCGAGGCAACGGATTTGCCGCAGGGCTGTCCTCGAAGTCGTTGGTGCGTATTGAATTCGATGGCGCCGACGCCAGAGAAGCGGAGCGCTTCGACATGGGCAAGCGCATACGCGCAGTCGCGCAGGGTCCGGACGGCGCTATCTGGGTGCTGGAAGACAAGAATGGCGGTCGCTTGCTGCGATTGAGTCCAGATGCGCCAAAAACAGACTAGGCGCTCACGCCGCTCTCAACCGTTTTCTTACCTTCCGTTTCAGCGAGCCATCGTTTGACGAAGCTTCGACCTTTACGGGTCAGGAAGACGCGCTTCACCCGAAGATTCATGGGATCCGTCCGCAGCTCGAGCAGCCCCGGTCCAGCCACCTTCTTCGTGTTCAATGACGAGAGATCGGCAAGGTTTCGGGACAACGCCGTGATCGAGGTACTCTCCAGGTAATTCATCAGCTCGCGCTGGCTCAGGCCTTCGTGAAAATAGACGGCAAGAAGAATCAGCAGCCGTTGTGCCGTGACGTCTGCACTCAGGTTCTTGCGAGCGAAGCGGAGCGCCCGTTCGAGTAACCCAAGATAGCGTATCGCATTCTTGTCATTCACGATTTTTACCTCCATCCCAGTGTCGATCTTATTGCAATATTTGCGTTATCGCAACTGTTTTGTTAGCATTATATTTCGTTTAGCTACATGGAGAAAACGTGACACAAGCAGTGTTGAAAAATGAGATTACAGAACTTGCTCCGCGATCCTGGATGGATGCCGACCAACGCAAGGAGGTTGCTGAAGGTGCTGCCAATATTCTTGCGGATGCGTATCGACTTCTGATCAACACGCAGGGCTTGCACTGGAATGTCGAAGGTCCGATGTTCTACAGCCTGCACAAGTTGACCGAAGACCATTACCGCGAACTTTTTGAATCCATCGACTCGCTTGCTGAACGGATTCGCGCCCTTGGGCTGCCTGCACCCCAGTCGTTCAAGGACTTTTCGGATCGCTCAGCGCTCGCGGACATGCCCGACAACGCCGAGCTCGAAGGACGTATCGAGAGGCTCATCGAAGACTATGAGCGAGCAGCGCGTCGCGTAGCACAGGTAGTCGAGCTTGCAGAAAACAATAAGGACATAAAGACATCCGATCTGCTGACAGAGCGCATCGGCGTCTACGAAGAAAACGCCTGGATGCTAAGGGCGACGATAGCCTAATAGGCCTTGCTTCATAGCCCCGCGGCGGCGCCTGAGAGAAACCACGTGGCTAAATCAGCCGCGTGGTTTTTTTTCGTGCTTGCCTGGCCCTTCAAGCACTAACGCAGTGACGATCGATCCAGGACGCTCCGGTAGCTCGACATTTGCGACCGGGAAGTGCAGCTTCTGGTTATCGTCCGTGACAAACAATATGACAGCATCGGGGTAGCGCTCGCGATGAGCTGCAATATCGAATTCCCGGGTCAGTTCTGTCGCCTTTATGTCGGCTCCCTTTGCGATTTTCGAGAGCAGATCGCTCATCGAGTATTTTCCCGAGAACAGGACCCTGCCGCCGGACTCGCCGCTAATCTGGTACTTCTCGTGTTCGCCCTCTGATGCCTGGCGCAACGTATAGACGGCATTGCGCCCAAAGTCGTAGCGAAACCGAACGCAAGCGAGTTCATTCAAGCCGGGACGATGCGAAAGAGCCAGCAGGTTGCCCAGGCCAAGCAATTCGAGATGCCGGTCGGCATAGCTCGACACAGGACTGCCATAGAACACTGGCAACCCCTTCATTCGTGCCTCGCTGATGCCGTCCCAGCCGGTCGACGCTATGAGTACGCGGTGTCCCGCTTTCTTCAGGGCTTCGCCATACTTCAGGGCCAGTGCATTTGCGCCAACAATCAGCACGCCGGTAGGCTCCGGGTCGGCGATGCCAAGCGCGCGCGCAATCGTCCGGCCGGTCAGCCCTTGTATAACCACGGTTCCGATTATGATCGTGAACACGAGCGGCACCAGGTCTTCAGCACCCTCGTACCCCATGTTCTCCAAACGCAGCGCGAACAGAGCCGAGACCGCGGCGGCAACGATACCCCGTGGAAATATCCAGCCCAGGTACAGTCGCTCGCGCCAGTTCAGCTCGCTTCCGATGGAGCTTGCAAACGCACGAGCCGGGCCGGCAATGAACTGCAGGAACATTAGTATCGCGAGCGACGCTGCGCCGAGACCGACCAGGGCACTTAGTTCGATGCGAGCTGCCAGGAGAATAAAAAGACCGGCGACGAGCACCATCGCGAGACTTTCCTTGAAGTCCAGTATGTCCTCGAGATCCAGCCCACGCATGTTGGCCTGCCAGGTGCCCATAATTGTCACGGCAAGCAAGCCGGACTCCGCATGAATCATCTCGGAAATACCGAAAACCAGCAGGACCGATGCGAGCGCCAGGTAATCGCGAAGAAAGTCGGGTACCCAGTGTTTGCGCAGGACCACTCCGAACGAGTGGCCGGCGACAACGCCCAGGATCGAGCCCGTCAGCACGATGACGGCGAGCGAAGCGAGTACCTGCCCTACCCCGGCCGCGGTCTGCGACACGACAATATAGTCGAATACGATGACCGCCAGGATGGCACCAAGCGGGTCGACCAGAATGCCCTCCCAGCGCAATACGCTCGATACCGCACGCGTCGGCCGGACCGTACGAAGCAAAGGCATGATTACGGTAGGACCGCTGACGGTAACAATACCGCCGAACAGGGCCGCCAGGTAGATATCCCATCCAAGAATCAGGTGCGCTGCCAGCGTCGCAACGAACCACGTGATGGCGACGCCGACCGTTACGAGATTGCGCACAACCGCACCGTGACCGCGAATCTCGGACAATTTTAGGGTGAGGCTGCCTTCGTAAAGAATTATGGCTACTGCGATCGACACTACCGGTGTTAGCAGATCGCCGAGCAGTTCGTCCGGATTGAGCCACCCCATCACCGGTCCGGCGAGAATGCCCGTAAGCAGCAGGAACAGGATCGATGGCAGCTTGACCCGCCACGCAATCCACTGGCAGGCAAAGCCTGCGACGAAAATCGCGCTAAGTACGAGCAGGTCTACATTGTGCATTCAATACCCTCTCGCAAAACAAAACGACCACCCTCAACGGGGTGGCCGTCTCGCTTCAAAAGACGTGCGGCCGGGAGGCGGGAGGATTATATCCCCTCACATGGCTGACGATTGGAACTCCCGGCAGCTCATGCTGCCTTTACAACGCTCGTCGTGCCCGGCCGTCTGTCTTTGACCAATATTTTTGCCGCTACGGCCTCGACGCCACTGTCGGAAAGCCCTTTTTCGCCGACCTGCACGTTGTCCAGCGCAAAGCGCCAGTTGATCAGTTTGTTGAGAAACGCATCGACGTATCGAGCACGCTCGTTTCTGTAATCGAGATAATAAGCGTGCTCCCAGACATCGAGTGTAAGCAGCGGCACCATGTGCGTACCGCTTGGCGAATCAGCATTGGTCGTGCTCATGATCCGCAACTTGCCCGCGTCGAGTACCAGCCATGTCCAGCCGCTGCCGAATTGCGACAGCGCCGCGGTACGAAATTCTTTCTTGAATTTGTCGATGTCGCCAAACTCGTCTTCGATCAGTTCGCGAATTCTGCCGACGGGCGCCGACTGGCTGGTCGGAGACAGGCTCTGCCAGAAGAAAGCGTGATTCCAGGCCTGAGCCGCATTGTTCAGAATTTTAATATTCGCTTGTTCACGCGCTGAGATGATGATTTGCTCGAGTGGCAAGTCATCGAATCGTGTGCCTTCAATGAGCTTGTTGAGCTTGTCGACGTAGCCGCGATGGTGCTTGCCGTAATGGAGCTCCATCGTATCGGTGGAAATGTGGGGCTCCAGTGCGTCCAGAGCGTATGGGAGATCGGGAAGTCGGATTGCCATGATTCAAGGTCCTCCTGTATTCAAGGATGATCTGTATTTGCAGGGGAGTGGCCGCCGTCTGTTAAAAACGGCAGCTGAGACGGAACGGGGCGCTTTAGAAAGCAGCCGCGCGCTTCGTTGCGGCGAGAGAGCTTTTTGGTATACGCATATCGAAATGCTATCACAATTATTGCGCTATCGCAATGATTGCGTTAAATATGGACCTCGGAGAGCTATGGACCTTGCCTCGAGGGATGGTGCGCGAATCGGCATAAGTACGGATATGTAGGGCTGGAAATCGAAATTACGATGATCATCGGAGGTAATATCCATGACAGATACAGGTGCCAGGAATATGCCGCCCGAGGTGGCAGAGATCGCGGAATGCGGTTTCGCGATTTGGGCCAGGGACGGGGTCGACGAGAAATTGCGTGCCCGGTTCGATGCCAACCGTATCCCGGTTGCGGGCGTGCGGCACGTGCGCATCTGGGGCCTGCAGGTCGACGACGAGCGTGAATTGCCCGGTCTGGAGCGAACCCAGATACCGGACGAAGAAGTCTGGGAGGTCAACCTCGAGGCGCTGGACGGCTCGAAATTCGAGGTCGATTCAAAACTGCTGAAAGCAGCCCCTTAGTCCGGCGCGTCTGTATCGGGTCACCAGCGTACCTGCAGCTGCAGGCCGTAGGTATATTCGCTGTCTTTGGAATCCGGTGGTCCGGAAACGCTCTGTGCTTCATTCTTCGACTGCGCGCGATAGGGACGCAGCCCGACCTCCGTATCCCAGCCGAACCATTTGTCGAATTGGCGGTTCAACGATCCAAGAGGATCGGTCAATACCCACAACCATTTGTCGCCGGTCGAGCGATAGCCGCGTTCAATGTCACGGGCTCGGACGTTGCCCCTGACATGCATGAAGTACATCCCAACCATCGAGCCGATCACGGGCGTGACCCACAGGTCCTGTTTCGACGGCTCCTCGGCCATTGCCTCGAGACCGAACTCGAAAATGCTGGACAGCAACGCGGAATATCCGAAGGCCTGCCAGTTGTTGTAACCGCGCTCGCGAGCCCGCACGAAATAGGAGGCACCCCAGTATGGATGAAGGATGTAATTGATGTAAAAGTCGTCGGAGTCGTTCTCGGGGTGGGTCGTCTTTTCCCACCAGACAGACAAGCTGTAGTCCTTCTTCTGCTCGTCGCTCCAGCCGCTAACGCTCTCCGGCATCGCATACAGGATCGCAATCGCCCCGAACTGGTAGCCCAGGAAGTACTTGGTATCGCGCCAAAGCCCCGCACCATCGCGGTAGATCTTCACCTCATCTTCGGGGTCGCGCGGCACCACCTCGATCTCGTCGGCCCATGCAAGGCTCGAGACGGCGCCCAGTGCCAGAACTATCGCTGCCAACAACCTCATCGTCATTCCGCCAAGCCTTGATACCCCGTTCATCAACGGCCACCTGAAACATAAATGGCCAGGTGAACTGCGAAATCAGGGGTTGCGTCTGAAATAACGTCCTCCACGAGTGCAAATTTGAATGTTATGCCGTGCCGCAGCAATCTGTACACGCCACCCACGGCCAGCTGTATGGAACTGCCGCCCAACTCGTCGAGTTCGCTGTCGATGTAAGCGCCTTGTGCCTGGAGTTGCCCGGTAATCCCGAACTGTTCCGTCGCGTGCCAGGTCGCGGCCGCACCGCCGTACGGCACGACGCTCCGTTGCTGCGCCTCGAAAACGTCACCGTCACCCAGGGCCATGATCCCTGCAAATCCGGAATAGGCAAAATCCCTACCGAACAACGTCCTCGAATCCTGGGCATAAATACCCAGGGCCGCGTCCGCCGCCCCGCTGCCATGAAGATCCTCGGAATCGCCGGTCGGCAATTTCACGCTGAATCGCATGGTCATTAGCCGGGAGCTGCGCTCACCACCATCAAAAAACGGCATGGCGGCAGAGAGCTGTACGTCACCGACGCCGGAACTCGATGACGTTATCTGTTGCTCGACCGAGCCGTTATTCAAGTAGCGATAGTTGAGCTCATTGCTGGCTCCGTCGCGCTTCGAATTGGACATACCCCAGAAATCGTGCCACTCGAATATTGCGTCGTCGAGAACACCCGGCGAATGCTTGACGTACGGTATGTCGACGCCGATCTCGAGGCGCTCATGTACCCGGCGGCGCAGCTTGAAGTCTGCGAAATAGGTCTCGCCATCGAGCCTTATCGACTCTGTGTCTGTGTCCTTGATTTCGGCGTTGTTGACGACCGTGAACGCGATTCCATAGTCCGTCTTCCCGCGCTCGACGAGTTCCGCATCCTGCAGCGGGGGCAGGCCGTAGATGTGCAGGAAGGGATGCGGGTTTCTGAGCGCAAATGCGTCCACGCTGCCTCCCCAGCCAGGTACACTGATCAGCACAAGCGGCAAAGCTATAATTACCCGAGTGAAATTCATCCCGCACATCGTGTCTATTTTGACCCGGGCGACGAACGCCTTGAAATACCCAAAAGTACGTAGCGTAAGGGAGTCTGCCGGCGTTTGCATCGGTTTGATTTCTTTATTGTTCCTGGCAGGCACGGCCGGCGCGCAGCCCGTGCCCCTGTTCAGCGCCACCTACAAAGTCAGTTACGGCATTCTGCATGGTGAAATGACACTGGAGCTTCGTCAGGATGACGAGTCTGCGTACATCTACGAGACGTCTTTGAGCCCCCGTGGAATCGTTTCGGTGTTCAGGCGAGGCAGTATCGTGGAAACCACGTCGCTAAGGATCGAAGATGGCAAACTCGAGCCAGTCGATTACCGGAGCAACGACACGATTGCCAATCCGACGCGCAATACCGTGTACCGGTTCGACAATCCGGCGGGACGTGTCACCGGTGAGTACAAAGAAAGATCGGTGGACGAGCCGATGCGCCCGAACGGCCACAATCGGATTTCGGCGCACGTTGCGGTGATGCTTGCGATGAACACCGGCGCGAGTATGACCGGCATCGCCGTGTTCGACCGGGCCCGCTGGCGCGACTTCGAGTTCGAGGTTTTGCCGGGCCAGCTCGTCAAGACGAAGGTCGGCGATTTCGAAACCACCGAGATCCGTTATTCCTCGGAGAAGAAGAACAAGAGCTGGTCACTGTACTGCTCTGAAGCGCTGGACTATGCGCCGGTCATGATCATTTATCGTGAGGACGGCGACATCAAGTCGAAAGCACAACTCCTCGAGTACCGGCAGCTCGACAGCCCCGGCCCGCGTCAGCCCCAGCCGATCTCATCGAGATGATCGTCGTCGATACCGAAATAGTGGGCAACTTCGTGGATTAGCGTCCGGGCGATCTCCTCACGAAGTTCGTCCGAAGGCAGCCCCAGTTCCAGGTGCGGCTGGCGGAAGATGTAGATAACGTCGGGGAGTTCCCCCGCATACTCGACGCCGCGCTCCGTCAGGGGCATTCCCAGGTATAGCCCGAGCAGGCCCTCCCCGTCCGGATCAAGGTCTTCGTCGGCTTCCTCGACAACGAGGATCTCGATGTTGTCCAGCGCATTCTGAACCCACTCCGGGAGTCCGCCCATGGTCTCCCGGACGACGGCTTCGAACTGGCTGAGATTCATAGTGCGCGCACCAGGAATTGCGAGACCCCGAGTTTATCGCAGTCTCGTTGGTGACATTGGCCCTGAGGCCGACGTCGCCTGATCGCGCTGCAGCGCGGTGAGTCAGACGTTTAGCAGGATAGCTGCCGCAATCAAAAGTACGACGACCAGGGTCTGAAGCGCAATGCGTTCCCACATGAATTTCTCGGCATGCTCCGCGTCATAGGCGCCGCCCTTCGCCATCGAGCGGAGACCGAGCGTCAGGACCACCAGGGTCGCAATTAATGCCGCAATTATCAGCAGGTTGATGGCAGCCATACGTACCTCCTTCGCCCTCGCCGGCGTACAGAATCTCATGCTCCACTTTGAGGACTTGCGGCCCCCCGCGCAATTGAGGCAAATACGGACCCCGAAATGCCGCCTGCACGTGCCCGATGGGCGACAGGCGATACCCAAGACGCTTTGACACGCTAGAATCCGGTTCATCTTGCGCTCCCGGCGAGCGCGCTCGTGCCGAAAACGGCTTACCAAGCGGAATTGAACCATGCAGTTTGACCGCCGCCTCATTTTCGGGGCACTTGCGCTCGCCCTTCCGGCGAGCCTTGTTCTGTCCGGATGCGTGTCGATGCCGACGGCGGATGAACTCCGCAGAGCGCCGTCGCCCCACCTTGCGGCGGGCGCGCCGCAAGGAATCGTCGATGGCAGAAGCGGCTTCCGGTACCTGTTTTGCGAATCGCTCGAGGAGCACCCAGAGGACGCCGAATCACCGGTACCGTGTGACTTCTGGCTGCATCGGCTTGATGACGAACCGCCCGAAGCCGCGCCAGGACAACCTGCTGTCCAGTCGCGGCTGCAGGTGTTGCTCGTGACGGGCGCGTTCAGCGAGTGCTTCGGGGAAGACGCCCGGCCATTCGGGTCGGCGATAGACCCTCTCCGCGACCGTGGCTACCGCATCGATACGGTTGTCGTCGGAGGCCGATCGGGAACGGCCCACAACGCCCTGGAGATTGCCGAGTACCTGGAACAGTGGCCGGTACGCCCGGACGTGCCGCTCGTCCTCATCGGCTATTCCAAGGGCACGAGCGACATCTTGCAGTTCCTCGTGGACTTTCCGGACCTTGCGAAGCAGGTGAGTGCCGTTGTCAGTGTCGCCGGATCGGTCGGCGGCTCGCCCCTCGCCGAGACCTACGACGGACTTTACGAATTCCTGTTTTCCCATTTGCCGTCCGGCGACTGCCCGCCAGGCGATGGTGATGTCGTGCACAGCCTGCGACGGGACGTCCGTCACCAATGGCTGAAAGACAATGAGCTGCCGTCACAGGTCCAGTTCTACTCGATCGCGGCCTTCGCGACACGGGAGCGGGTTGCAAGAGCACTCGTGCCATCCTGGGAGACGCTGCTGAAGCACGATCGGCACAACGACGGCCAGTTGTTGGTACAAGATGCACTGATACCGGGCTCGACATTGCTGGGTTACCTGGATGCGGATCATTGGGCTGTCGCGCTCGATATCGAGGACGAGTCGCCCCTGCTGGCACACCGAAAAACAGACGCGCACTTCCCCCATCTCGCATTGCTGCAGGCTATCCTGCTGCAGGTCACGATCGACGTGGCGGATGCGGCAAAGAGGATCAGGGAATAACGGTCACCGCGTTGATCGGTACGGGATCTTTCGAAATTACGACAATAAGGCGTCGCCCATCGGTGCGGTACGGATCGTCCGTCAGGTTGAATTTCGGCGACTCCATGGTTGCTTCGCCTACACCACCGACGTAGCCATAGGACGTTACGGACTGGCTGCGCATCAGGATCTCGAGCAGGTAGGAGCGGTCTTCGTCCAACTCGGGATCGATGACGTGGGTAAACAGAAACGGTGAATGCCAGGTCGGCTTGATGCCTATATCTCGACTTATTTGTGCCACCCAGACTGGCCGATCATCGAGCGTCACCGGTGCCAGCCAGACGCGCATGTGGTTGCGCTGCGGAATCGCTCCTCGCGGCCGCTGCATCGCGAAGTCCTGATGACGGTCGAAAAAATACAGCGGGCTGACAGGAAAATTCCACTCGGGCTTCCCTAATACCGTTGACCGCGCTGACTCGAGCGCCGCTTTCGGCGTAATCCGCTCCGTGAATGCCCAGCCGCTTCGCGTCAACGCACCCATGAGGTAATTCATCTCGCCGATGAATATCACGTTCACGGGGTCGCCGAATTGCGTGCCCTCCTCGTTCGTTGTGCAGCACGGCAGATCCGCCGCCCACGCCTTGAGCTTTTCGATATCGAGATGTCGTGTCCCGTCTTCCACATAGAGATCTGAGAACTCAACGACCTCGAAATCGAACGACCCATCCGGCAACGTGAACATGAAATCGAATCGCTGTAGTGAACGATCGCCGAGCAATTCCACGATCAGGTACCGGCCGCCGCGATGACGATTAACGAGCACATAACCCCTACTCGTTTCACCCGCCTTAAGGTCCTTTCGAATGGCGAGCGAATGAAAGTGCTCCGATATGCGCCGGTTCTGATTCGGTTTGAACGTGGAGTGAAACCGGTAAGCCGCTTCATTCTGCGAAAAATAGTCCAGGTCAAGAGACGTCGGCAGGAGATGATAGTTTTCGTCAGTCTCGTTCTGTATCTCCAGCCATACGGCACGAATGCCTTGTTCGCCGAGCTTTACGCCGAAAATCTTGCGGGCCTCCTCGTCCTCGAGGACGACGGTCGACACGTTTATGCCGCCCTGGCTCGCGACCTGAGCCCGCTCCAGGTGCGGGTCGTGCCATTCCGGGTCGGGAGAAAATGTGACGCAGCCGGCTAACGACAATAACAGCGGAACCGTCGCTATATTCCTTAAAGCCATCATCCAGGGCTGGTCGCTAGAGTCCATAGCCAATTATCAGGCCCCAGCGGTCAACATCGGGTCCGAGGATCGCCTTGACACCAAACCACAAGGACCTGATCTTCCAGCCCCTCGCCGAGAGGTCCGGTTCCAGAATCCCTTTGCCCCGCTTCCGCGCCGGGACCTGGCGTCAAGTCACGCTGGGCGCCGTTGAATCCTATCGCAATTCCCGCGGATGCCTCTATGGTCGATCGCAGGCTTCCGTTGCTGCCGTGCTGGTCGGCCGGCGATAGCAAGCCACTCTCAACATGACGGGGATTCTCGTCTCGCTCCGCAACCTGCATCGCGGCACTATATCCGCGCAGACGCTAGAATTCATCCATCAATCGACGCACGCGATCCCGGAGGTCTTCCGGCGCCTTGCTTGTGCCGCTCTCCCGCATGCGTTCGCTCAGCAGCCTTTCGACCTCGGCCCTGGAAAAACAGCTCCGGCAGTGGCTCATGTGGTGTTCGAAATCCTCGATAGCGGCCGGATCGGACAATTCGCCGTCGAGATAGGCGTAGAACGCCTCGATGGCTTCCAGACAGCCGATGTCGTCGTGACTGTGAGTTTCATTATCGCTATTCATGCTTCATGCCTGCTGTTGTCGGTTGGGCCTGCGAAGCCAGCATCGCTCGCCTGCTCCCAGAGTGCTTTTTGCAGCATAGTTCTACCGCGCTTCATTCGTGAGCGAACCGTACCTGGTGGTACGCCGAGCGCCTCCGCCGCTTCGTCGTAGGTCAGACCTTCGACGTTGATCAGGATAATCGTCGTGCGGAAAGCATCGGGGAGATCGTCGATGGCCGCCATTATCGCCGAACCAAGCATGTCGTTAAAAAACTGGCGCTCGGGATTTGCCCACCAGATCAGGAACTCGTCCGGCTGGGCGTTGAGTAGCGCCACGAGACCGCCATCGTCATCTTCTTCGTAAATCGATTCCCTCGGACGAACGGCCTCGCGGCGATAATTACTGATAAAGCAATTGTGCAAAATACGGAATATCCATGGCCGGAATCGTTGCCTGTCCTGCAAGGTGTCGATCGCCGACCACGCTTTGGAGACCGTTTCCGCGACGAGATCCTCGGCGTCTGCGCCTGTCCGCGTCAGGCGCAGCGCCGTACCGTACAGCGGGTCCATGTTTTCCTCTATCCCGCGACTGAAGAAGGTCTTTGTGTCTTCACTGTCAGTCATGGATCTCGCGGCAACCGCCATGGTCAGAACGTAAGCGTCGATGCACCCTGCTGAACCTCATCCAGCATCGCCACCGAACCGGCAAGCGTTACGCCATCGATCAGGTCATCCTTGTCGTAACCGCGCACGCCGGCACAAGGCGGGCATACCAGAATCCTACCGCCATTATCGATCACAGTCTGGATCATGTCCTTCAGCGGCGGGTCCAGGGGATTGAGCCTCGCCTGGTCGGCGGCACCCTTCCTCACCCAGTCGACTCCCGAGCTAACCAGGAACATAGTTACCCGCATGTCGCTGCCGATCGCGCCGTTCGCAACACTCCAGGCTACCGAAGAGCGCTCGTCGTTGAACCCGTTCGTTACGACTACTACCAGTTTCTTCTTATCGGACATCGTCTTTGCTCCTTTTCCTTTTCGATTTCAGATCGTGTGTGACTGCATGGTTCGCAGTGCAGTTACGGGCAAAGACGCATCGATAGGGAAAACAGGTCCCGAAAATTCTCCTGATTAATATAACTTATTAAAAATGCAGTAATTTTTAGAGTCCGATGATCATCGGTTGGGGCTCGAGTACTAAGTCCCGAGATCGCGGTTCACGATCTGGTCGATGGCGAAATACGCCGACTGGATCGCACCTTCCTGCCAGCCCTGGAGAATGCTCAGGTGTTCGCCTGCAAAGAAGATGTTGTCGTCCGCGGTCAACAGTACCGTCGGAATCGACGTTCCCCAGCCACCACCTTGAAACGGCATTTTGCTCCAGGCCACGCCGATGCCGTGGGTTGCCTGGTCCCGGAACTGCGGATGCACGCTTGACGCCTGCGTTCTCACCGTGTCGATGCGTGCCTGCGGCGCCATATCCGTAAACCTGCCACCGGCAACACCATCAAAGATATAGGCGCCAACGATAATCCCGTTCGCGTTCTGGAATCCGTGGTTGGGATACCAGATCTGCGTGATTTCCTGATCGGTCCAGGTGATGCCGCCATAGATGTTGTGGTCCTGCTCCCAGAACCGTGGTGCCTGAAATGCGACGCGCACGGCCGAGGAATACTGAAAACCCTCGATCTCCGCCCGATGGGCTGTGGAGAAGTCATTGGCGATTCCCGCGAGTACGGGTGCCGGTATCGTGACCATGCAGTAGTCGGCGTCTACGGTCGCTGGCGTGCCGGAGCGGTTGTCGCAGACGATGCGGGTACCGCCGGCCGTCTTGCGAATTTCAGTCACAGCAGCTTCGAATACGATGTCGGCTATGACTTGCGACTCGAACGCACGGGCAATCCTGTCCATACCCCCGACCGACTGAAGCATCGCAGGCTGCTGATCGAAGCCCTGTGAAAAAGACAACCGAAGTTCCCAGAAGAAATTCGTGACCAGCTCCTGTAACTGCCGTGCGGGCAGAAGCTCGCCGCGCTGGCGGCTGCCTGCGATTTCCTGACCCGGAAAGCCGGCTCGCGGCGTGCCGTCATAGCTGTTGTTGATGTCGAGGTCGCCATACTGTCGCAGCATTGCCAGGATATTGGCCTTGTCCGCGTCCGTAAGCGCCTGGTCCAGCGCATTCTGATTGATCGCCGTCGACAGCAGCTCTGCGATACCCCCTCGCGTATCGGCGAGAATCCGCCTCGCGACCTGTGGCTCGCCTCCGAACGCGTCTGGTGAATGCAGCCAGGCACCGCGGTTATCATTCGTAAACGTCTCGAGTTTCACGCCGAAGTCGCGGCAATAACCGAGAAGGAACTCATGGTGTTGCGCGATACGTGACGGGCCGGCATTGAAATACAGTTCTGCATCGAGATCGAACTGACAGGTCTGGGACGAATCGATCTCGTTGACAACGTCACCGCCGCGCAGCGTCAACACCCGGCCGCCGGCAGATGCGCGTGCTTCCAGAATCGTGCAGTCATAGCCGAGGCGCGTCATCTCGTATGCCGTCGCCATGCCTGCGATACCCGCGCCCAGGATAACGACAGATTTTCCGGTGCCGATGTTCGCCGGCCAGTCCCCGGGCCGTGGCGATGTCAACCGGGGCGCTGGCGGAGACGGCGCGCCGGGGGCGGATGCTGCCGATGAAGAACCGCAAGCCGAGATCGAAGTGCCGATCCCCATTGCCGCCATGGCGCGCAACATGGCGGAGCCGCCGACGGCCTTGCCAATGGCGGCAAGGAATTCCCGTCGCGCCATACCGCCTTGTTTGTCAGACACACGATCCCCCGACCGACGAATACCTGGTTGGACACCTAACTATAGGGCAAATTCCATGTACCGGGGCCCGGGCGACGCGAGACGTGAAAGCTCCCACAGGACTTCGGCGCTAAGAAACCGCGTTTCCTGTGCATTGACAACACACGACAGGGTCAATACGAGGCAAGACAGGAAGATTCTTTTCATTCTTCGGGCCCTCATCGGGATTTTTGCGGCGGCAACCTTACAAGAGCGATCGATCGCGTCACACGCGTATGCCCGCGCACGGTGCTGTACTCTGATTGGGTTAGCGCTACGCGATAACGCCGGAGAACGGTTACGGCAAAAAAAGACCGGCCACGAGGGCCGGTCCAAAGGGGGTAGGATTCGGGTGATCAGGGACTAGTCTTCGATTTCCACCGTATCTGCCATACCGTCACCGGTATCGTCTTCGACCT
>JBFEXY010000023.1:0-16226 GCA_041562415.1 Woeseiaceae bacterium | reverse complement strand
GGGTCGCGGGCTCGTCTCGGCCATGGGGCGCTTTCGTTCCGGCGTCGGTGTTGCATGGCGTTACGGCCTGGCGAACGTCGCCAGGCGCGGCCGGGCGAGTGCCGTGCAGGTCGTGGCGTTCGGGCTGGGGCTCACGGTGCTTCTTCTGTTGACGCTGGTACGCACGGACCTGCTCGACGGCTGGCGGCAGACGCTCGACCAGGATGCGCCGAATCACTTCCTCATCAACATCCAGCGCAGCGAGACGGAATCCGTCACGAACATCTTCGAATCGCGCGGCGTCAATGCCCCGGACTACGCGCCGCTGGTGCGCGCCCGCATGACCCTGATCAACGGCGAGTCTGTCAAGGACCGCGAGTACCCGGCCGAGGACGCACAGTGGTTCGTGAATCGCGAACAGAATCTTTCGTGGGCAGAAGAGCTGAGTTCCAGTAACGAATTGCTGCAGGGCGAGTGGTGGCCGCCGGATTACGACGGGCCGCCGCTCGTGTCGATCGAGGAAGAAGTTGCGCTCGAGACGGGGCTGGGGGTCGGCGACGTGCTGCAGTTCGAGATCGCGGGCCAGCAGCTGGAGGCACGAATCGCTAGCGTTCGGCGCATCAACTGGGATTCGTTCATGCCCAACTTCTTCCTGGTGCTGTCCCCGGGCGCGCTGGACGACTACCCGGCGACATTCATCGCCAGCATGCGCGTCGAGGACAATCAGAAGACGGTGCTCGTGGACCTGGTGCGCGAGCATCCGACGATCTCGGTGATCGATCTCGATTCGATCCTGCAGCAGGTGCGCAGCATCATCGAGAAAGCCTCGCTGGCCGTGCAGGCCGTGTTCTTTTTCACGCTTGCGGCAGGGATCGCCGTGCTGTTTGCTGCGGTGCAGTCGACGATCGACGAGCGCCGTTTCGAGAGCGCCATGCTGCGGGCCCTCGGCGCACGGAGAAAGATCGTGTTCTCCGGCGTGATGGCAGAGTTCGCCGCCCTTGGCGCCGCGGCGGGAATCCTGGCGTCGGCCGGCGCGTCGATCCTCGCGGCCGTTCTCGCCACGCAGCTGTTCGACCTGCCGTATACCTTCAACCCGCTGCTGTGGGTGGCCGGCGTGGCTGCCGGGCTGCTGGTCGTCTGTGCCAGCGGCTACTTTGCCGCACGCAGCGCCATCAACTCGGCGCCGGTTGACGTGCTGAGGGGAGCGCCGCTTTGACGACGGACAAACTCTCCTGCGGTGTCGTGCTCGCGCGCGCGACGGATGACGGCTACGTCACCCTGATGTTGCGCGCCTACCACCACTGGGATTTTCCGAAAGGCCTCATGGAGGATGGCGAGGCGCCCGTTGAGGCGGCCTTGCGCGAACTTCGCGAAGAGACCGGCATCGCAACGACAGACTTCGAGTGGGGAGAGCGATGCAGGGAAACCGGGCCCTACAGTCGCGGCAAGACCGCCCGCTATTACCTGGCGCGAACCGATGAGGAAAAGGTCGTGATGGGCCTATCGCCGGAGACCGGGGAGCCCGAACATCACGAGTGGCGCTGGGTGAGCTTCGACGAGGCCTACGACCTGGCGTCGCCCCGGGTGCGCGAGGTCGTGCGCTGGGCCCGCCAGATCATCGGCACCTGAAATCGCCGCCATTTGATAGCATAGGGTTTTTGCAGCGCGGAAAATAATAATCATGCGCTGGCGACGCATCGCACTCTGGGCAGCGTTCAGCATCTTCGCGCTGATCGTGCTCGCTCTAAGCTGGCTCTGGACGGCCGACCTCGGTGTATTCAAGCCGCAGGTCGAGCGATTGGTATCGGACGAACTCGGTCGAGAGTTCGAGATTCGCGGTGAATTCCACGTCGATCTGTCGCGGCGCACGACAATCATCGCCGAAGACGTGCACCTCGCAAACGCCGATTGGGCCGGTATGGAAGACATGGTCACGGTGCGCAGGGCGGAGGTGCGTATTGACCTCTGGTCGCTCTTCAACGGGCCGGTCCTCATCGAACTCCTCGATCTCGACGACTCCAGCGTCCTGCTGCTCAATCCCGATGACCAGGCGCCGAACTGGGAGTTGCCGATTGAAGACGAGGCCGATGAGGACGACGAGGCGGGGCCGGATGTCCTGTTCGGCGCGATCGATATCGACAGCCTGCATGTACGGCTCGAAAGCGCCGAGCGCGATCGGCCACTGAATCTGCAGGTCGATCGTTTCGACCAGGCGTATCGGGACGACGGTTATCTGGACGTCGGGGTGAACGCCGAGCTCGACGGCAAACCGGTGATTGTGAACGGCGAGTTCGGCACCTGGGATGCGCTGGTCGAAGGCAAGGACTTCGGCTTCGATTTCGACGCGACACTCGACACGTTCCAGCTCTCTGTTCGGGGCCGCATCGATGACGTCGCCGACCTGAAGCGGCCGGCGTTCGAATTTACGGCATTCGGGCCAGACGTCGACGACCTGACGCGTATGCTCGGGCTGGGCGAGGAGGGCGACGGCGACATCAACTTATCGGGTACGCTGATGCCTGTCGCGGACGGCCCGCTCATCCTCAAGGTAGAGGGTAACCTCGGGCTCACCGAGGTCGACGTTATCGGCGAAGTAGCCGACCTGCAGAGCTTTGGCAACATAAAATTAAGTGCAACGGCCTCGGGTCCTGACCTGGGCCGGATCCTGAGGCTGGCCGGGATTCACCAGGTTCGCGAATCCCCCTTCATGCTGAAGTTCGATGCCGAGACGGAGGATGGTCTGTTCGACGTCAGGGAAGCGACGATGGTGTTCGCAGATGCGCGCATAGAGGGTAAAGCACGATTCCCGCAATTTCCGAGCATCGATGACGCCATGATCAGCCTGCAGATCGAGGGGCCCGATATCGAGCGCTTCCGCTACGTCACGGGAATGCCCGGCGCAGCCAGCGGCCCGTTCTCGTTGGGCTTTACGATCGATGTGCGTGATGACGGGGTCGAGGTGCTGGAACTCGTTACGAAGACTTCGCTCGGCGAGTTGCAGGCCGACGGCAGCATCGGTGACCCGAATACCTTACTGGGCACGGAGTTCAACGTGCGGGTCAGAACGCAAAGTCTCGCGACGCTCGTGGGCGCCTACGGCATCGACGACATGCCGGACAAACCCGCCGAGATTTCCGGTGCAGCAGAATACACCGAAGCCGGCATCCGCACCAAAGGGCCCGTCTCCCTGGTCATCGATGGCGACTCGGCACAGGTCGACGGACTTGTAGCGCTGCAGCCCGGTATCAAGGGCACAGACCTCGCGGTCAAAGCCGGTGGCGGCGACCTGGCGGAACTGGTGGCGATGTTCGCCGAGGCGACAGGGGTGCCGGCCCTGCCGTATGAGGTTAACGGCAGGCTGCGCGTGAGGAATGAAGGATTTCGCTTCACCGACATAAGCGGGACGCTCGGCACAAGCACCGTAACCGGAGAGGGCCTGCTGGTTCCCGCAAGGATGATCGCCGGATCCTGGTTCGATGTCGTGGCGAGCGGCCCCGACTTCGCGGAAATCCTGGAATCAGCCAGTGACCTGCAAATCCGGCCGGGGCCCTTCGAACTGGAGGGCAGGATCGAGTTCAGGACCGACGCCATCGAATTGAGCAAGGTCACGCTGGATCGGGATACCGGAGATGCCCGGGTCGACCTGACCATCGGTGTCGGCCAGCCGCAGCAGTATCTCGATTTCGACGTGGTGGCTAATGGCCGCGACGTGCGCAGCGTTCTTCGCGGCTTCCAGAGTTTCGAGGGGTTTGAGCAGCCGTTTTCGGTTTCGACGGAGGGCACGCTGCGCGGACCACACTGGACGTTCGACAAACTGGACGCCGCGATGGGTGACGCCACCATGACCGCAGCAGGTGACCTCGAGTTCGTGGATGCGAGGGCAGCCACCGAGTTCGATTTTGCGCTGAACATACCGTCCCTGGCCTCGCTCGGAACAATCGACGGACGCAGGTTCCAGGACCAGGCCTTTTCGGTCTCTGCAAATGTCACCGGCGGTGATGGCCTGCTGACGGCCGAGAAACTGGATGTCCGTATCGGCGACAGCGACATATACGGCAAGGTGCTGGTTCGCAAAGGCGACATCCCTGAAATCGATATCGACGTGTACTCCGACCGGCTGGTGATGCGTCCGTTTCTCGAGGACGCGGAAGAGGAGCCGGTCGCGGAACCCGAGTTCGAAGACGGCCGCCTGATACCGGATATCGCCATGCCGGTCGAGGCGCTCAGGAAGCTGAACGGGTCGGTGGATATCGACATCGCCGAGCTGCAGCGGCAGGCCCTGTTCCTGAAAGACATCGAGCTGGATGCCCGCCTGGCGGACGGGCGGCTCGATATATCGACGGCAAGATTCAAGGCCCGGTCCGGCGAACTGTTGGCGACAGCCTCTTACGACGCCTCAGCGGAAATCGGGACCGCCTCCATCGACCTCGTCGCGCGGACGCTCGGGTTCGGCCTCGCGCAGACAGACCTGGACCTCGCGATGAAGGGCGACTTCGATATCGGCCTTCGCACGACCGGGAATGACCTTCGCACCCTGGCCGGCAATGCGGAAGGCACCGTCTATGTTGATACGCGCGGCGGCCGCTTCACGAGTAATCAGTACATCAAAGCAATCTATGGCGATGTGCTGGAGGAGACCCTGAATACGATCAATCCGTTCAGGAAAACGGACACCCATACCGACTTCGAATGCATCATCGTACCGTTGTCTGTCGTCGACGGAGTGGTAACCGGCGCGCCGAGTATCTTCGCGAGCACCGACAAGATACGGTTCGTCATACAGGGGTCGGTAGACCTGAAGTCAGAGGAACTTCGCATTGGCGTGCGATCGACGCCACGCCGGATCGTGAGTTTCAGTGCTGCCGAACTGGTAAACCCCTATCTCCAGCTGATCGGAACGCTGTCGTCGCCGCGGCTGGCGGTCGACGAAACCGGTGTCCTCATAACCGGGGGGGCAGCGGTCGCAACGGGTGGGTTATCATTACTGGCAAAAGGGTTGTGGGACAGGCTGTCGAAGTCCGGCGATGCCTGCAAGCAGATGTCGGAGCAGGCGCTGAAGGAGCTCGAAGGCCGGTTGCCGACGCTGGTGATCGACGACCCCGCAGCGCAAGAGTGACCCGAAAGTGAACAGACTACTTCGCATTACCGCAATCACCCTTATTCTGTTGTCCGCGGCCGGCTGCGCGACGATCGACCACGACTACCCGAGAACCGAGTCGTATTTCCTGCCCGACACGTCGGACACCTATCTCGCGAAGCAGATCGAACCCGATGTGGTGCAGTATCCGCCGGACCAGTCGGGCTTCTACCCGATGAACGACGGCGTCGATGCGTTGACAGCCCGCCTTCTGCTGGCGGATCGAGCCGAGAAAAGCATCGACGTGCAGTATTACCTGATCAAGAACGACATCGTCGGCCGGGCATTCATCTACGTGCTGCTGCAGGCAGCCGATCGCGGCGTCCGTGTTCGCCTGCTGCTGGATGACATGTTCACGTCCGGCTATGACCTCGGGATGGCTGCCCTGCATTCACACCCCAATTTCGAGATTCGGATTTTCAACCCGTTCCACCGTGGTGCGGCGGGAAGGGCAAAGAGCGCCGTTACCGGGTTTGGTCGCATAAACAGGCGCATGCACAACAAGTCGTTCACCGTGGACAACCAGGTCACAATCATCGGCGGGCGAAATATCGCGGACGAATATTTCGGCGCCCGGGAGGACGCCAAGTTCGGCGACCTGGACGTGATGGGGATCGGCCCGGTCGTGCAGGATGTATCCGACATGTTCGATACGTACTGGAACCACGAGACCGCTTTGCCGGCGCCGGCTTTCGTCAGGGAGCTGGATGACCCGGATGCGGCGCTGCAGGACCTGCGTAATCGGCTCGCGACGGCGCTCGAGGACATACGCGGCTCCAAGTACGCGGAAGCCGTTCGCGCGCGATACCTCAAATATCTGGGAACGGACAAGAACCTCTTCGAGTGGGCGCCCTACCAACTGGTTGTCGATTCGCCGGACAAAGGCATCAAGACGAAGGCGCAGGAAGCCGACTCGATAACGACGCCGTTGATTGAGTCCCTCGAATCGGCCGAGCGTGAACTTATAATCGTGTCACCCTATTTCGTGCCGCTGAAGAACGCCATAGAAGGTCTCGCGGCGCTGGAGAAACGGGGTGTCCAGGTAACCGTCATTACCAATTCGCTGGCGGCGAACAACCAGTTCACAGTACACGGCGGATACGCACCCTCGAGGAAGCCGCTGCTCGAGGCGGGCGTCAAGATCTACGAGGTACGTCCGGATGCAGACGTCGCGGGCACGGAGTTCATCGATACATCGGGCAGCCAGGCGACGCTGCATACCAAGGCTTTCATCGTCGACGACAAGGAGGTCTTCATCGGCTCGTTCAACTTCGATCCGCGTTCAGCGAACCTCAACACGGAACTCGGGGTCATCATCCGCGACCCCGAACTGGCACTGATCTATTCGGTGCTCGTCGAGGATGCGCTCCCGAAACAGACCTTCGAGGTGTTCCTCAATGAGGACGGCAAGCTGCGCTGGCGCGGCTTCAAGGATGGCGAGGAGATCATCTACGACAAGGAGCCGGAGACGACCTGGGGCCAGCGAACCAAGGCCTGGTTCGCGCGAATAATCCCGAAGAGCCAGCTATAAGCCTATTTTGAAGGCGTTACCGGTACTCCACTACCTGCCGTGAAGGGGTATTTTGCGAAATACTTGGCCACGCCGGCGTTGACCCGTTCTTCGAGCTCGTCAAGCAGCTTCTGGCTTATGCGCCCCGTGCCCACGGCTTCCCATACGAGTTTCTTTTTGCGCGCATCGACCAGGTCGATATTGAACGTGCCTTCCGTGTATTGCGAGACGTGCGTCTCCTGGGCATAGCCGTAGCCCATCCACGGATCATAAAAACCACCGCGGTAGCCGTAGTAGCCGCCGTACATCGGTGCTGGCGTCGTCCGGACGTCAGTCTTCTCCCGCAGGATGGCATTGAAGTTGACCAGCAGGTCGGGGTCATCCGAAAGGGTATAGCCACGCAGTTCCATTTCACGGGTGATAGCGGCCACCATGTACTTGGAAAAGAAGCTCTGGTAATTCGTGTTCTCCGGGCCGGCATCCTCGAAGAAATTGAAGGTCGAATACTGGCTGAAATCGGCCGACGGGTCGTAATCCGAGCGAATATTGTCAGAGGCACAACCGCCGGTTCCGGCAGCCAGGGCCAGGATGCCCGCAATCGTGAAAACCCTGTAGAATTTTTTGATTAGCATTAATTTTCTCCGCTGGCTCTAAATTCCAAGCATTCCGGGACACACTGGCCCCGATCGTGTTGCCGGGCCTATGCTTCGCGGGATGCCACTATATACTGCAAGCGCGGGGCATGAAACCACCTGAAAGCGGCTTGCAGCAATGGACTTTCCCAAGACAACGCAATTCCTGATGATCGTTGCCGCAGTATCCGGCTGTGGAACTGACGAGTCTGGGTCGGACCCGGTTTTACCCCAGCCCGCGCTCGCCGCGTTGACCGTCGAAAGATTGAGCAATGCGACTTACGAAGACGTCATCGAGGGTCCGCTGACACTGACCGACGGCCTTTTCGAGGGCGAGCCGTTCGAGGAAGGCGCGGCATCGCGGCCGATCGTCAAGCTGGTCCCGGGGGCAATGGCCACGGGTGACCTGAACGGCGACGGGTCCGAAGAAGCTGTCGTGGTGCTCGCGCACAATTCAGGCGGCAGTGGCGTATTCATGTACCTGGCCGTCATGCGCAAAAACGGGGGCAAGCTGGACAACGTTGCGACTATCCGCCTCGGCGACCGGGTGAAAGTCATCGCTGTGGATATCGATGAAGGGAAGGTCGTCGCGGAGCTGGTGGAGCACGGACCGGACGACCCGATGTGTTGCCCGACGAGCAATGCGTACCGCGAATGGTTGCTCCGTGGCAACGAGCTGATCAGCGTGGAACCGGAAGCCGGGTCGCGAGGAACCCGGATCAGTGGGCATCTCGTCTGGGGACATGAAAGCCGCTCCTTCACCGAGTGTGATAGCGGGCGAGAAGGCTGGGTGATCAATGAATCGGGCGACGAGCTGGTCGAAGTTTACGAAGAGCTCACATCAACCCCTTACCAGTCCTTGTTCGTGGAGGTGCGCGGCGACTGGGTCGGGGCACCTACGGAGGGTTTTGGCGCCGAGTTCGACGAAGCGCTGCGGATCACCGAGCTGATCCGCGCCGAAAACGAAGGCTTCGGCTGCAGGCTGGAGCTGAGCGACGTGCTGTTCATCGCGAGCGGCAATGAGCCTTCCTGGCGCCTGCAGATCCGGGAGGACGGGATTTCCGTGCGCTCGATGGACGCGGCTGGCGCGATCGAATTTCCTGCGCCGCGGAAGCACGATGAGCCGCCGACTATCCGGTTCGAGGCAGAAACTGCGGAATCAGCAATAAGGATCTCCCTTGAACGGCGCCGCTGTATCGATACGATGTCCGGAGCGCGCTATGCCTGGGCGGCGACCGTTGATACCGGCGGCCGGCAATTCGAGGGTTGCGCCGCCGAAGGCGCATAGACCATGCCTGGGTGTTCGATGGTAGCCTTGAAGCGATGAAGGTACTGACGCGAACCCTCCTGATCGTGTTGGCTGCGCCATCAGCACATGCGGGCAGCATCCTCGACTATATTCGCAACTACGATCTCAACGACTACGCGCTCGGGCTGTCTTACAGCATCAGCGAAAGCCCCTACCGTGGCGGCGACAGCAATGGCATCGTGTATCCGTACCTCACGAGTTTTCGACACAACGCGTTCACGGATGACTGGCTGATTCTCACGGGCGGCGATGTCGGAGTACGGTGGGTGAACGAGAGCGGCTGGGTGCTGGGCGCGGTCACCCGGATTCGTACCGAAGGTACGGACTCCACGCTGCTCGACGAGCTCGCCGATATCGACATCCGCAAGTGGCGGGTCGAGGCGGCGCCGCTGATTGGCTGGCGGCGCTGGCCGGTGCACTTCGAACTGAAGTGGTACAACGAAATATTCAGCAGCTTCGGCGGGCCCACGACGGAGTTCAGGATGTCGCTGCCGAGGGAACATCCCTGGGGATGGTTCGTGCCGGCGGTGACGTTCGTAAATAACAGTGCCGGATTCAATCGCTATTACTACGGCGTATCGGAATCTGAGGCGAGCCCGGGACTCGACCCCTACGATCCGGGCTCGTCGACGAACGTCAGGGTGGGCGTGAGCACCGGCTATGCCGTAAGTAACCGGTGGCTGTTGTCCGTATCGCTGAATCACGAGTGGCTGGCGTCCGAGATTAGCGCGAGCCCCATCATCGACAAGAACTCGGTCTGGTCGGGCAACATCGGTATCGCCTACAACAACGACATATTTCGCGGGCCTGAGTACGGGGAGGAGTTATTCAGGTCTTTGGGTTTCGAGTTCCGGATCGGGATGTACAACAACCAGACAGACAGCAAGATTATCCAGGCGCCGGCTGATGGCAGCCCGCCAGAGGAAATCGATGTAGAAGACGTCCTCGGCGTCAACAGGAGGAAGAGCATCATTCATTTCGAAGGCGTGTGGCGATTTGCCCATTTCCACCGGCTGGAAGTCGGCCACTTCCAACTGGGCCGCGACTCGGAAACAACGCTCCTGACAGATATCCTGTTGGATGACGAGGTCTTTCCCGAGGGTACGCGTATCAACGTGGACGCGGAGCTACGCGTAACCAAGGTCGCTTACGGGTTTTCGCTCATGAACGATGCGCAAAAAGAACTCGGCATCCTGGCCGGAGTACACATTACGAACTACGAGGCTCTCGTCGTCGCCCCTGACACCGGGCAGCGCGTCGAGACATCGATTAGTACGCCGTTGCCGGTGATAGGCGTATACGGTAGCGTTGCGCTCGGGCCGAGAACCGATTTGAGTGCCAACGTGCAACTGTTTCGCATGGAGTTCGACCACTACTCTGGCTCCCTGAACAATCTCTACCTGGGGTTGACGCACTACTTCAGCGATTCGATTGGTGCCGGGCTCGGTTATAACCTTTACCTGATGAACCTCGACTCTGCCGACGACGATCTGCGCGGCTCGCTGAAAATGCGGCACCATGGGCCGATCGTGTTCGCGAGTTTCAACTTCTGACGAGGCCGGTAATGACGTTCACAAAGCGATGCTGGGGCTTGCTGCTCGTGGGACTCGTCCTGCTGGCCGGATGCGGGGAGCAAAGGAGTACCTTTCGCCTGCTTGTACCTGCACAGCCGTTCGATCATGCGATAGCCGCGGAACTCGCGGTAGTGTTCGAACAAAACTCCCGGCACCGGATCGAAGTCGTGCCGGTGCCGGCGGGTTTCGAGACGCCGCTCGACGCGCTCGAGGCCGGTTACGCTGATCTCGCGCTGACTTCGAACGCACAGCCCTACCGCAAGGGAATTACGACCGTAATGCCGCTCTATCCCACGGTGCTTCATATCCTGTACCGGAAGAGCCGGCCGGCCGATACTGCCGTACACCTGTTGCGAGGGGCCACCGTCAACGCCGGGCCTGTGGGCTCGGCCTCGAGGCAGTTGCTCACGGAAATCCTTCACGGCCTGAAGTTACCGCAGGATGAAGTCACCTTTGTTGATGGCGTCAACGTGATGCCCGACGTCAATGTGCTGTACCTGCCGATTTCTCCGGAGCGCATCCGTGAAGTTCTGCAGGAGTATGGGGCCATCGGGGAATACCGGTTCCTGAGTTTCGGTTCCCCCGCGGACATCGGCACCGGCTCTGTTATCGATCGCGCAGTGCTCCTGAATCCGCGGCTGTCACCGTTCGTCATCCCGGTGGGAACTTACGATGAAATACCGGAAGAGCCGGTTCTTACCGTCGCTGTCGACAAGCTGCTGGTTTCGAGGCCCGGGATGGACGAAGCCGCCGTTTATGACCTGATCGGTGAAATCCGCCGCTTGCAGCCCGCGCTTGCCGCCAAGTATCCAATGCTGTTCCAGCGGCTCAGAGAGGAATTCGATGCTTCGGGTTCGACGTTCGTCCTGCACCCGGGTGCCCAGGCATTTACCCAACGCGATGCCCCGACGTTCTATGAGCGCTATTCCGGTGTCGCGGAAGTGCTGGTTACCCTGGTGATCGGCCTCGTCAGCGGCACCTATGCAGTCATCCAGATCTACAATCGCCGGCGCAAGAACCGCATCGACCGTTTCTATACGGATGTCATGGCGATCCGCGATTCGGTGGACGAGAGAAGCCCGGCAAGCGAGCGGGCCGCTGCAGTCGAGCGTGTCAGGGCGCTGCAAAACGAGGCATTTGGCATGCTGATCAATGAGAAGCTGGCCGCTGATGAGAGCTTTCGCATTTTCGTAACCTTGTCAAACGACATTATTACCCAATTGAAGTAGACGTTGATCAAGTGCCTGGCAGCCGCGGCTGCCGGCGCGTCATACAGGAGAAAAGAATGAAAGCCTACGCTTCCGCACTCGCCCTCGCGGCGGCCCTGTTTTCCGTGATCGCATCCGGTCAGGAGATGACGCAGCTGAGCTGCAAGGATTTCATACCCACCGACGAAGCCAGGGAGAGATTCCCGGATCTCGCCGGCGCCTGCGAGGGCATCGTGGAGCGGGACGGCGAGTTGTTCGGCCTCTTCCGTGCCGAAGTGCGCCGCGTACACGGTGGCCGGGTCACGCTGCACCTGCCGGCGACTGATCATACGTTTACCGTAAAGCCGGACCCCTCACTACGCGTATTGATCGATGGCAGGAAGGTTCGTCCGCGCGACCTGAGGCCGAAAGACGAGATTCGCATTTACCTGTCCGCGAGCGAGTTCGCCAAACCGGACGTCGAGGAGATTGCGTTCGTTACGGAATCGGACTTTGTCGTCGACGTCCCGATCGACGAGATCTCGACCGTGTCGCTTCCTGGCCGGGTGTTCACGAGCACGGAGCGCCGGGAAGCGATCGTGGAATCCGTGAACAAGGAAACCCGCGAAATCAAGGTCGTCGACGCGAACGGCAAGATTCACACGTTCGTGGCTGGTGACATGGTCGCAAACTTCGACCAGATCGAACCGCGCGACCGGATCGTGACGGAGTATCTCGAGTCCATCGCCGTGTTCGTTGCGCCTGCGGGCACTCCGGCACTGGGCGACATGGGCCTGATCGAGGTTGCGCCACTGGGCGAAAAGCCCGGCGTGGGGATCGCTGATACGTTCATGGTCGCCGCGACGATCGACGCAATCGACACGGCAGAAAGGCTTGTGACGCTGCGCGGCGAGGATGGCTTTCAGACTGCGATCAAGGTGGCGGACGACGTCGATCTCGCAGAATTCAAGGCCGGCGACGAGGTTCGGATGCGAGTTACCGAGGCTATCGCGATATCGGTCGTCGAGGCGCCCTGATTTTTCGGCCCTACCAGAACCTCACGGGGCCCGTGTCCATGTGCACGAAGTCGGACTTCTCGTAAAAGCCGACGCCGCCGCGGTGCATACGCATCGCGGTATCCCTGAGTTTCTTGGTGCGGATGCCGCGAAGCCGAACGTCGATTGCGTTGCCTTTGACGTGGTTACTGTACTTGGCGACCCCGGAGGTCGTTGTGCGAAGCATCTCGTTGGTCGTCGGCGAGCGATACGCTGAAATCACCTCGAAGATGGATTCCGAACCGAGTTCGTTGCGGATATCGTGCAACAGGTCGAGCAGCTCCGGGTTTATCTCGGTGACCTCCCCCGTACGAAAATCCTTGAGGAAGAGATTGATCCGCTCGAGCGCCGAATCGACGTACTGGCCATTCTCGTAATAGACGACGTCGAGGTTAAGGCGTGTGTGGGTATGGTAGAACGACAGCTGCCTGGCGTCGGCGGCGCGTACGGGCTCTGGCGGCGTGACCGAGGCCGTGACTGCAAGTGCGACAAAAGCCATCGCTATAGCGGTTCGTCTCGTAACTCTCGCCATGGTGCGGTTCGGCACACCCTGTTGCCCTCGAAGCGCCGAATATTATCACCAGATCGAAAAATTTCAGCCAAACAGATCACATGCCGCCACAAAACCAGGGCGCGTCGTGACCGCCCTACACGATACGGTTGCGAGCGACACCATCGAGGAACGCCCTGGTGTTCGCGGCCAGCTCGTCGATCGCATTCTGCCGGGCCTCATCCGTCGCCCACGCGATGTGCGGCGTGATGATCAGGTTGTCGCCGTCGTAGTCGAGCAGGGGGTCTCCGTCGACGGGCGGCTCCTTCGGCAATACGTCGACCGCGGCTGCGGCAATCGCGCCGTTCGCGAGCGCGTCTGCCAGTGCCTGCGAATCGACCAGCGCGCCGCGAGCGGTGTTGATGAGAATCGCGGTCGGCTTCATCGCCTCGAACTCGCGGGCTCCGAACAAATTCCGGGTATCGTCGTTGAGCGGGCAGTGCAGGCTGATGACGTCCGCCTCGGCAAGCAGCCGGCCGAAGCCGATGCGGTCGTCCGGTACCGTCTCCGCGCCGGGGCGTGCGGAGACGAGCACCTTCATCCCGAACTCCCGCGCGATGCGCGCAACGCCCTGGCCCAGCGCGCCATAACCTACGATGCCGAGAGTCATCGCGGACAGCTCTTTCACCGGGTAGTGCAGCATGCAGAAGTCAGTGGATTGCTGCCAGTTACCTGCACGCACCGATTGGTGATATCGGCCCAGGCTGTGGGTCAGCGATAGCAGCACGCCGAACACATGTTCGACAACGGATTGCGTGCAGTAGTGGCGGATGTTGGCGACGCCGATGCCGTGTTCTTTTGCGCAGTCCGTATCGATGTTGTCGGTGCCGGTTGCCGTCAGTGCGATGAACTTCAATTTTGGCGCAAGCTCCAGGAGTGTACGCGTCAGGCGGATCTTGTTGGTGAACACGATTTCCGCGTCGGCAATCCTTTCCGCGACCGTATCGTCCGGTGAGTCGTCATGGATTACCAGCTCCGAGACCAGGCTCTCCAGGCCTCGCAGGTCGAGACCCGCGCCCATCGTTCCGAAGTCAAGGAATACGGCTTTCATTGAAATTTGAGGTAACCTCTGTGGGATTCGAGACGATGAACGATCAATTCTGGAAACGCAAATCGCTGTCGGAGATGACAGCCACCGAGTGGGAGTCCTTATGCGACGGCTGCGGGCTGTGCTGCATGCTCAAGGTCCAGGACGAGGATACCGGCGATGTCTTCTATACCGACGTCGCCTGTCGCCTGTTCGACATCGAAACCTGCCGCTGCACGGACTATGCGAACCGGGCGAAACAAGTCGCGGACTGCCTCGTGTTAACACCGGACGAAAAAGACGCCTACGAATGGTTGCCGGACAGCTGTGCGTACCGCCGCCTCGCCAACGGGCAGGAGTTGCCCGGCTGGCACCCGCTCATTACCGGCCGACCGGAATCGGTGCACGAAGCCGGGATATCGATGCAGGGCAAGGCCACCTCGGAAAACGATGCGGACGAATGGACCGTGCTGAGGAGCGTCTGCGGTGAGTGAACACCGGATGGTTCCGCTCAAATCCTATCGAGAATACCCTGTCGAGGAGATGCGTGAGCGCGTCGAACGCTTCTACGCGGACATGGCGCGGCGCAGAACCGTGCGCGAGTTTTCTGACCGGCCCGTGCCTCGCGACATTATCGAAACGGCGCTGCTGGCAGCGGGCACTGCGCCGAGCGGCGCCAACCTGCAGCCCTGGCATTTCGTCGTCGTGAGTAACGCGGAAACCAGGAAAAAAATCCGCGCAGCGGCAGAGGCGGAAGAGCGGGAGTTCTACGAGCACCGGGCATCCCCGGAGTGGCTGGCCGCACTCGAGCCGCTGGGCACGGATTCGAACAAGCCCTTCCTCGAGACGGCGCCGTACCTGATTGCGGTATTCCTGCAGAAGTACGGGCGGCTGGAGGACGGCCGCAAGGTCAAGCACTATTACCCGACGGAGTCGACGGGCCTAGCCACCGGCATGCTGATCACTGCATTACACCAGGCGGGCCTCGCGACACTGACGCACACGCCCAGCCCGATGAAGTTTCTCAACGAGATTCTCGGCCGGCCGACGAGCGAACGGCCGTTCCTGCTGCTGGTGGTGGGGTATCCGGCCGGCGACGCGCGCGTGCCGGACATCGAACGCAAGGACCTCGCCGAATTCACCACTTTCGTCGACGACCCGCCATAGAGTGCTCCAGCGGCTCGTATCCGGGCCGACGGGTTGATTCCTCTCCCTCATGGCTCGCCGTGCTGCGCACGGCTGCGCTTTACTTCGGTCGAGGAACATCCCGGCCGGCCCGCAGCTGTCAGCGCGTCGACAAATTCGCTGGCTGTCCGCCCCGGGTCCGAGCGCGATTGCTAGCCGGTATTCTGCATTCCCTGGGCGATACCGTTAACGCTGGCGAGCAGCGCGTCGAACAGTTCGCTGTCTTCGCGGTCGGACGCACGCCAGCGCTGCAGCAGGTTGACCTGCATCAGGCTCATCGGATCGACGTAGGGGTTTCGCAGCATGATCGCGCGCTGCAGCGTAATGTCACCCTCCAGCAACGCCTCGTGGTCCGAGTACTCGAGGATGAGATCCCGGGTCAGCTCGAACTCGTCTCTTATGACGGGGAAGAAGGTCTCGTGTAAATCGCCGGCGAGTTCCGAGTAGAATTTCGCGATGCCGAGGTCGGCCTTCGCGAGAACCATCTCGGCATCCGCGGTCAGCGCGCGCATGAAATACCATTCCATGAACATCCTGCGGAAAGCCGCGTCCTCGAATTGTTCCGCTGCCCTGGCGAGACCCGTGCCGAAGCCGAACCAGCCGGGCAATACGAAGCGCGCCTGCGTCCAGGCGAATACCCACGGTATAGCCCGCAGAGCGTGGACACCGCCCTGCTTGCGGCGTGCCGAGGGCCGGGAACCGATGCGCATGCGCTCGATGATGTCTATCGGTGTGGCGAGCCTGAAGTAGTCGTAGAACTCGGGTGTGTCATAGACGAGTTTGCGGTAGGCCTTGCGGCTTTCATTGGCGACTATATCCATCATGGCGTGCCATTCCGGATCATCGTTACCGCGATGCCGGGGCATGGCAGTGGCCAGAGCGAGTGACCCGACCACCTGTTCGAGCGTGCGCAACGCGATGCCGCGCAGTCCGTATTTCTCGTTGATGATCTCGCCCTGCTCGGTCACGCGTAGCCGGCCGTTAACCGTACCCGGTGGCGCACCGAGGACTGCAACGTGCGTCTTGCTGCCGCCGCGGCTGATGGTCCCGCCTCGGCCGTGGAACAGGGTCAGCTCTATGT
>JBFEXY010000022.1:0-16373 GCA_041562415.1 Woeseiaceae bacterium | reverse complement strand
TTCCGCGAGGTGCGCAAGAAATACGCGAAGTTCGAAGGCGGACTCAGGGGCGTGGATTCCCGCATCCTGGTCGCGCAGGTTCCGGGCGGCATGCTGACGAACCTCGAGAACCAGCTGCGCGAACAAAATGCGGCCGACAAGCTCGATGCAGTGCTGGAGGAAATCCCTCAGGTACGCCGCGATCTCGGCATGTTGCCGCTCGTAACGCCCACCTCCCAGATTGTCGGGACGCAGGCAGTGATCAACGTTCTATCCGGGTCACGCTACGCGACGATTACAAAGGAGACAGCGGGAGTACTGAAAGGCGAGTACGGCGTGACGCCGGCCGAGGTGAACAAGGGATTACAGGCACGCGTACTCGAGGGTGCCGAGCCGGTGACCTGCCGCCCTGCGGACCTGCTGGAGCCGGAGGTTGACGCGCAGACCGAGAAACTCAACCACATCGCGATCGAAAAGAAGATTCATCTCGCATCCGACGTCATCGACGACGTGCTCACGTACGCACTGTTTCCGCAGATCGGCATCCGCTTCCTGCAGAATCGCGGTAACCCTGAAGCTTTCGAGCCGCCACCCGGCGCCGAGGCAGCGCCGGTGACGGCGGCTCCCGCGCCCCCGGCGAGCGGACCCGCCGTGTACGCTGTGCGCGTCAACGGCAAGGAATTCACGGTCGAGATAGCGGAGGACGGCGAACTTGCCGACGTCAGCCGGGCTCCTGCCGGCCCGAAGCTCGCGCCACGTTCGTCCGGCGACGCGGTGAAAGCGGTGCTCGCAGGCAATATTTTCAAAGTCCACGTGGCTCCCGGCGACCATGTTGAGGAAGGGCAGCCCCTCCTTGTCGTAGAAGCAATGAAAATGGAGACGGCCGTTAGTGCGCCCAAGGCCGGGACGGTCGGCGAAGTATTCGTGCGCGAGGGCGACGCCGTCGCCGTAGGTGACCCGCTCGTCGTTATCGCCGGCTGATGGAGCTGATTCTCGAAATCTGGCGCGGCTCGGGTCTTTACCTGATCACGGGCGGCCAGGTCGCGATGCTCGTCATCTGCCTGGCACTGCTGTACCTCGGCATCGTCAAGAAGTTTGAGCCCTTGCTCCTGGTGACGATCGGCTTCGGTGGTCTCCTGAGCAATATTCCCGGTGCCGGCATCGCCGAGCCCGGAGGCTTGCTCTACCTGTCTTACGAAGTGGGCATCAAGACCGGCGCGTTTCCACTCATCATCTTCATGGGCGTGGGCGCGCTTACCGATTTCGGGCCATTGCTCGCAAATCCACGCACACTGTTTCTTGGTGCCGCGGCGCAGTTCGGGATTTTCGCGACGCTGCTCGGCGCGCTGGGCATGACCGAACTCGGCGTGATGGATTTCACGCTGAAGGAGGCGGCTGCCATCGGCATCATTGGCGGCGCAGACGGGCCGACGGCGATCTATGTCTCGGGTTTGCTGGCGCCGCAACTGCTCGGCGCAATTGCCGTTGCGGCATACTCGTACATGGCGCTCGTGCCAATCATCCAGCCACCGATCATGCGTCTGCTCACGACCGAAGACGAGCGCAAGATTCACATGGTGCAGCTGCGCGAAGTATCGAAGACGGAGCGCATCCTCTTCCCGATATTGCTGCTGCTGCTGGTCGCGTTACTGCTGCCGACGGCAGCGCCGCTGCTCGGCATGCTGGCGTTCGGCAACCTGATGCGCGAATGCGGCGTCGTCGACCGCCTGTCCGACACGACGCAGAACGCGCTTATCAATATCGTCACGATTTTTCTGGGCCTTTCCGTGGGTTCCAAGCTCAGCGCCGATCAGTTCCTTTCGGTCGAGACGCTGGGCATCCTCCTGCTGGGCATCGTCGCATTCGCGATCGGCACGGCGAGCGGCGTACTTATGGGCAAGGCCATGAACAAGCTATCCCACAACCCGATCAACCCGCTGATCGGCGCGGCTGGCGTTTCGGCGGTGCCGATGGCGGCTCGCGTTGCCAACAAGGTCGGCCTCGAAGCCAACCCGCACAACATCCTGCTGATGCATGCGATGGGGCCGAACGTTGCCGGCGTCATTGGCTCGGCAGTAGCCGCCGGCATCATGATCATGTTCACCACTTAGGAAAAGCCTCAGGGCGCGCCATGCGGCGTTGAAAGCGACCTCGAAATGCTCATGTACGTGCCGTGTACACTGCGCTTTCTCGTTCGCTTTCGCCTTGTCTGACGCGCCCTGAGGCTTTTCTCGGCATCGACGGGCGGGGCTGCAGGAGAGGCTCTCGAGCCGCGATTCAGGTTCAGGCGGCGGCCTTGACGCCCGTCTTGTGCTCGTAATGATCCGCGAGTACCTGCGCGACGCAGCTCGTCACGCGTTTGCCGGTATCGATGTGCAGGAACTCGTTGGGACCGTGCGCATTGGAGTTAGGCCCGAGCAGGCCCGTGATCAGGAACTGTGCCTCGGGAAACTTCTCGCCCAGCATGCCCATGAACGGGATCGTGCCGCCGGTACCCATGTACATCGACGGTTTGCCGAAGAATGCCTGTGATGCTTTCTGCATGGATGTCTCGAGCCATTCCGCAACGGGCGGAGCATTCCATCCGGCCATGGTCGACTCGGCGTGGAACGACACTTTCGACAACGGCGGCGTATCGGACTCGAAAATCTCCTTCACGGTGTTCGCTGCATCGTTCGCATCGCAGGTTGGCGGCAGGCGGAACGACAGTTTCAAGGTGTTGAATGGCAGCAGCACATTGCCCGCATCGACCAGCGCCGGCAGGCCGGCGGCGCCCGTCACGCTCATCGTCGGCCGCCAGGTATTGTTCAGCAGCAGCTCGAATGGCGACTCGCTGGGCCTAGCATCCTCTACCGCCCACGGATACTTGCTGTAGACGCCTTTGCCCAGCGTCTCGGCGGCGAGTTTGGCCTGCTCGATGCGTTGATCCGGAATGTCGACGTGCAGGGCCTCCGGCTTGATCTGGCCCGAGTCCTCGTCTTCGATGCGGCTCAGCAGTTTGCGCAGGATGCGGAAACTCGAGGGCACGACGCCGCTGGCGCTTCCGGAGTGGACGCCCTCGGTCAACACGTCGGCGCGCAGGGTGCCTGTCAGGTTGCCGCGCAACGAGGTCGTGCACCAGAGTTGCTCGTAGTTGCCGCACTCGGCGTCGAGGCAGACGACAAGGTCCGGCGAGCCGATGCGGTCCTCGAGCTTTTCGATGTAGTAGGGCAGGTCGAAGCTGCCCGACTCTTCGCAGCCCTCGATCAGCACCACGCAGCGCGCATGCGGAACGCCCTGTTCCTGCAGCGCTCGAATCGCCGTCAGCGAACCGAACACGGCATAACCGTCGTCCGCGCCGCCGCGGCCGTAAAGCTTGCCGTCCTTGATCGTCGGCTCCCAGGGATCGAGATCCTCGGCCCAGCCGCTGAATTCCGGTTGCTTGTCGTAGTGACCGTAAAGGAGCACCACGTCGTCGGAATCACCGGGGATCTCGGCAAACAGCACTGGCGTGCGGCCTTCGATGCGCACGATCTCCACCGTCATGCCTTTTACAGGCTGGGTCTTGCACCATGCTTCGAGCTGCTGCACCGCCTTTTCCATGTGGCCGTGCTGTTCCCAGTCGGGATCGAAATGTGGCGATTTGTTCGGCAGCCGTATGTAGTCGCAGAGTTCGGGAATGATCGAGCTGTCCCAAAGGTCGTTGACGAATTCTTCGGTTTTCTTGTTATCCATTTTTCTATTCCGATGTCAGGTCGCGGTAGTGTGTTTGTGTCATCCGCTCCGTCGTGATGAAGCGCCAGTTGTACTCGTCGTGGTAGTCGGCGAGGGGATTGGCAGCCAGGATCTCCTCCTCTGACATGCCCTGATCGACGAGCGCCTGGATGCGTTTGCGCCCCTCGACGAGGACTGCGAGGTCGCGTTCGACATCGGCTTTGCTAGCCACCGGATCGCCGTGGCCTGCGAGAAAGAGCGTGTCGTCGTCAGCCATGTCAATGAGCTGCTGCTGCGCGGCGATAAAGCCTGCAACGCTGCCGCCGGCATCCAGATCGATATACGGGAAAATACCGTTGAAAATCACGTCGCCGGCGTGAATAACGTTGGCTTCGGGAAAGTGGATGGCGCCGTCACCGTCCGTGTGCGCGTGCGGTAAATGAAATACTTTCGCAATCTTGCCGTTGACGTGGAACGTTAGCGTCTCGGAGAACGTGATCACCGGTATTCCAGCAGCCCCGCCGGCATCCTCGGGTTTCTCCAGGAGCCGCTTGCGCAGGTTGTCATGGGCAACGACGAGCGTACCGTCTTTGGCCAGTTGCGCATTGCCCCCCGTGTGATCACCGTGATAGTGCGTGTTGATTACAAAATCGATGGGCCTGTCCGCAATCGCCTCGACCGCACTGATTAGAGCAGGTGCTGTAGGTACCATGGCGTCGTCGATCAGCACGACATGCTCCTCACCAACCATGACGCTCACGTTGCCGCCGACGAATTTCTCGCCCGCGCCGTAAATCACATGGATGCCTGGAGATACCTCTTCACTGGTGAACGGATTCGCAGCTTCCTGCGCATGTGCCGCCAAGGCGAACATGAGACAGCATATTGCGAGGGCAGGCTTTGTCATCGATCGTCTCCGGAGCTGCATCGGGAACGGCATAGTGTTCCCGAATCGGCGGAGATTCTCCACCCCCGAGGCGACCTACTGGTTGCTGGGGAAGGTGTACTGCGCCTTCTCGCGGACACCGCCCGACGGCCAGCGCTGCGTGATGGTCTTGCGGCGCGTATAGAACCGCACGCTGTCCGGCCCGTATGCATACAGGTCGCCGAAGAGCGATCGTTTCCAGCCGCCGAAGCTGTGGTAAGCCACGGGCACCGGCAGTGGTACGTTGATACCGACCATGCCGACCTTGATCCTGTCCGCGAAGTAGCGCGCAGCCTCGCCGTCGCGCGTGAAGATGCAGGTGCCGTTGCCGTATTCGTGCTCGTCGATGAGTCGCATCGCCTCTTCCTCGGAGTCGGCACGGACGACGCACAGCACGGGGCCGAAGATTTCCTCGTTATAGATGCGCATGTCCCTGGTGACGCGATCGAACAGGCACGGCCCCAGGAAGAAACCGTCTTCGTGCCCGTCGACAACCAGCTTGCGGCCGTCGATAACGAGATTCGCGCCTTCGTCGACGCCGAGGTCGACGTACGAACGGACCTTGTCGTAGTGCGCTTTGGTCACCAGCGGACCCATGTCGTTGCTGGTGTCGGTGCCGTTGCCGACCTTGAGTTCCGCGATGCGCTCCTGGAACTTACCCACGACCGTATCCGCCGTGTCGTCGCCGACGCAGACCGCGACAGAGATGGCCATGCAGCGCTCGCCGCAGGAACCGTAGGCCGCGCCCATGAGGGCACTGACCGCGTTGTCGATGTCGGCGTCGGGCATCACCACGGCATGGTTCTTCGCGCCGCCGAGGGCCTGGACGCGCTTGCCGTTCGCGGTGCCGGTGGAATAGATGTACTCCGCGATCGGCGTCGAACCCACGAAACTGACGGCCTGCACGCGCTTGTCGTTCAGCAGGGTGTCGACGGCCTCCTTGTCGCCGTTGACGAGGTTGAAGACACCGTCCGGCAGTCCGGCCTCGCTCAGCAGCCTCGCACACAGCAACGGCGCCGTTGGGTCTTTCTCCGAAGGCTTCAGCACGAAGGTGTTACCGCAGGCGATCGCCATCGGGTACATCCACATCGGCACCATTGCCGGGAAGTTGAAGGGCGTGATGCCGGCAACGACGCCCAGGGGCTGGTGCTCCGCCCAGCTGTCCATGGCCGGTCCGACGTTCTTCGAGTATTCACCCTTCAGCATCTCGGGGATGCCGCAGGCGTATTCGACAACTTCCACGCCGCGAATGAACTCGCCCATCGCGTCATCGAGCACCTTGCCGTGCTCGTGGGTGATGGCGGCGACAACCTCGTCAGCATTTTCTTCCAGCAGCTGTTTGAAACGGAACATGACACGCGCGCGCTTGATCGGCGGCGTGTCCCGCCAGGCAGGGAAGGCAGCCTCTGCCGCGGCAATTGCCTGTTCCACGGTCTGCTGCGACGCCATGGCAACGTGCCGCGTGACCTCACCCGTGGCGGGGTTCGTAACGGGCTCGGGCCGGTTCGAATCGGCAACGTCCTGGCCGTCGATGAAGTGACCGACGATGTTCGCCGTGTCGATGTCGTGTGCGGGGCGGGCGCTCATAAGGCCTCCTGTCGGTTTCGCTCAGTCGATGGCGTCGATTACGCGACGCACGCCATCGAACGCTTTGTTCCAGTCGTCGAGTTTTGAATTCAGGAACGGCGAGAAACTGAGAATGTCCATGCCGTTGCGCACCATTACCTTCTCGTCCCAGAAGCAGCGCTTGTGGGTTTCGAGACCGCGCGCACCCGGAGCACCCTCGCGAGGCGCCATTTCGATCGCACCCATGAGGCCGAAGTTGCGTACGTCGATGACCTTGTCGTTATCCGCGAATGAGTGCAGCAGTTCCTCGAACGGCTTCTCGAGCGCCTGAGCCTGCTCGAAGATGCCCTCTTCATGGTACACGTCCATCGCTGCGAGCCCCGCGGCAGACGCTACCGGGTGCCCCGAATAGGTGTAGCCATGGAACAGTTCGATCATGAAGTCAGGTCCCTGCATGAAGGCGTCATACACGTGGTCGCGCACCAGCACGGCACCCATCGGGATTACGCCGTTGGTCAGACCTTTTGCCGTCGTGATGATGTCCGGCATCACCTCGAATCGCTCCGCGGCAAATGCCTTGCCGACGCGGCCGAAAGCCGTGATGACCTCGTCGAAGATCAGCAGGATGCCGTGCTTGTCGCAAATCTCGCGCAGACGTTCGAGGTAGCCGACCGGCGGCGGCAGGACGCCCGCTGATCCGGCAACGGGTTCGACGATGACCGCCGCGATGTTGCTGCCGTCGTGCAGTCCCGCAACGCGTTCCAGGTCATCGGCGAGATGCGCGCCCCATTCGGGCTGGCCGCGTGAAAATGCGGTGTGCTTGATATCCATCGTCGCGCGGATATGGTCGACGCCCGGTATCAGGTTGGGGCTGAAGACCTTGCGGTTGGGCACCATGCCGCCGACCGACATGCCGCCGAAGTTGACGCCGTGGTAACCGCGCTCGCGGCCGATCAGGCGCGTCCGGTTGCCTTCGCCGCGGGCGCGGTGGTAGCCGAGCGCGATCTTCAGCGCAGTATCGACCGACTCGGACCCGGAATTCGTAAAGAAGCAGTGATTGAAGCCCTCGGGCGCCATGCCGGTTACACGTTCGGCCAGTGCAAACGACTTGTCGTTGCCCGACTGGAAGGTCATCGAGTAGTCGAGCTGCGCCACCTGTTTCTGCACGGCCTCGACGATCTTCGGGTGGCAATGGCCGAGTCCCGTCGTCCAGAGACCCGCGAACAGGTCGTAGATCGTGTCCCCGTCGCGAGTCGTGTAGTGATGGCCTTTACCCGACGTGATGATGCGAGGCTTTTTCTTGAAATCACGGTTGGCCGTGAACGGCATCCAGAAGGCTTCGAGTTTCTCGGCGGGTGCGCTCATGGTGTTGCTGCTCCAGTGTGACCAGGCAAAAAGACAATTGAGTGTACGCCCGAGCAGCTATGTTAAACAATTGGTTAGGTAGAGATTATTAACTCCTTGATTTCAAACGCTCGCGCCGACAAACTGTTTAGTAAGCTAAACAAACTGTGGAGAACAACGATGGATCAGCCCATCGGTCCCCGCTTGCGGCAGATCCGCCTGCGGCACCGGCTCTCGCAGCGCCAGCTCGCGCGGCAATCCGGGGTTGCCAACGCCACGATCTCGCAGATCGAGGCCGGCAAGCTCAACCCGACCGTCAGCATGCTGAAGAAAGTGCTGGACGGCATCCCGCTGCGCCTTTCCGAGTTCTTTAGCGACGAGCCCGAGACGCCGGACCGCGTGTTCTTTCGTGCTGACGAACTGACCGAGATTGCCGATGGTGGCGTGTCATTCCTTCAGGTGGGCGCCAACCTTACCGACAAGGCTATCCAGTTCATCAAGGAGTGCTACCAGCCCGGTGCCGGCACGGGCAAGCACGCCATAACGCACGAAGGTGAGGAATGCGGCCTGATCCTGAAGGGCAGGCTGCAGGTGACCGTCGGCGAGCGGTCGGCGATTCTGCGGGCGGGCGATGCCTACTATTTCAGGTCCAACCAGCCGCACAGTTTCATGAACCCCGGCAGCGAACCCTGTGAACTGATCTCGGCCTGCACACCGCCGAGTTTCTAGTTGGGTGCTGCCGGGCTGGCCAAGGGTAGTCGTTTAATGGCAAAGTTACGGCCCCCGGTTTTTAATCCAGATTAGAAATTCAATGGCCCAATTTGGCACCGTTTTCTGCGATCACCTGGCGATCGCGCGGTTTGAGAACGGCAGCTGGGGCAAGGCGGCGATCGAGCCGCTTGCGCCGCTGCCGATGCACCCGGCATCTCACGTGTTTCATTATGCGAGCACCTGCTTCGAGGGTTTCAAAGCCTATCGCTGGCAGGACGGCAAGGCGCGTATTTTCCGCCTGCACGACCATGTCGCGCGCATGCAGCGCAGCGCGAAGTCGCTGCACCTGCCGGTCCCGGACGCAGATCTGCTCGTGGGCATGGTCGAGGACCTCGTGAAGAAGCAGATCGATGACATTCCTGAACCGCCCAGTTCACTGTACCTCCGGCCGACCCTGGTCGGTACCTTGCCCAATATCGGTGCGGCAGCCGCACCGTCGACGGAAGCGACGCTATTCGTGCTCGCGTCACCGGTCGGCGACTACTTTGCGGGCGGCGCGCGGCCGCTGAAGCTGCTCGTCGCCGATACTTTCGCCCGCTCCACCGAGCAGCTCGGCAGCACGAAGACCGGCGGCAATTATGCCGCGGCGCTCGGTCCGACGCTGGATGCGAAGGAAAAGTACGGTGTCGACCAGGTGCTGTTCTGTCCGGGTGGCGACGTGCAGGAGACCGGCGCGGCCAACTTCCTGCTGATCAGCGATGACGAAATTATTACCAAGCCGCTGAATACCTCGTTCCTGCACGGCATGACGCGCGCGTCGATCCTCGCAATCGCGAAAGACTTCGGCTATCGGGTCAACGAAAGGGACTTCACGGTGCCGGAACTGCTGGAATGGGTAGGCACCTATGAGGCTGCGCTCTCCGGTACCGCGGCCACACTAACTCCGGTCGGCACGCTGGTCTATGACGACAAGGAGATTCTCGTTCGCGATGGCGGTGCCGGCCCCAATACCGAGAAACTGCGCAAGGCATTGCAGGCTATCCAGTACGGTGACGCGCCGGATACGCATGGTTGGCTGACAGAGGTTAGTTAGCCGCTGATCGGCATCGATCGCGGTTCGAAAACACTCCTGGGGCAGTGTTCGACCGGTAGGAGCGCTTCCCGAAGCGTGACCGTTGTTCTAGATCGCCCTGGAAAAGCGTTTGTCGGTATCGACTTCGGCCATGTGACGGTCGAAGACCATCGCGATGCAGCGAAGCAACAACCTGCCTTTCGCCGTAATGCCGATGCCGCCCGGCTCGAGTTCGATCAGTTCGTCCTCGGCCAGCGGCTTCAGCCGCTCGAGTTCCGACTTGAAGTAATTCCGGAAGTCGATGTCGTGACCGGCGTCGAAGTTGTCGAAATCGAGCCGGTCGTAGCACATCAGCGCCTGGATCACCTCCGCGCGCAGCAGGTCGTCGTCGTCTACGGCTATGCCTTTCTTGATGGGCAGGTGGCCGTTCTCGATCAGCGTTTCGTATTCCATCGTCGTCACGGCGTTCTGTGCGTACACGTTGCCGATGCTCGAGATCGAACTGACGCCCAGACCGACCAGGTCGCACTCACCGTGAGTCGAGTAGCCCTGGAAATTGCGCTGCAGCGTCCCGTCGCCGCGGGCCTGCACGAGGTCGTCTTCGGGCAGCGCGAAATGATCCATGCCGATATACAGGTAACCGCTTTCAGCGAGGCGGTCGATCGTGTGGTGCAGGATGTCCAGCTTGGTCGAGGGCAACGGAATGTCGTCTGCGTTGATCATGCGCTGGCCCTTGAACCGCTCCGGCAGGTGCGCATAGTTGTAGACGGCGAGGCGGTCGGGGCGCAGCCCGATAACCCGGTCAAGCGTTGCGTCGAAGCTCGCGACGTTCTGGTGCGGCAGACCGTAGATGAGGTCGAATGAGATCGACTTGAATTCGGTGGCTCGAGCCGCCTCGACCAGACCCTTGACTTCCTCGTAGGACTGCATGCGATTTACCGCTTCCTGCACGGTGGGATCGAAATCCTGGATGCCGAGGCTCAGGCGGTTGAACCCCAGGTCGGTCAGGTATTTGATGCCGTCGGCATCCACCGTCCTCGGATCGACCTCGATGGAAAATTCCCGTGCCTCGCTCTCGTCGAAGTTGAATGCATGGCGCAGCGCGGCCATCAGCTCGTCCATCTGATCGTTGTCGAGGTACGTGGGCGTACCGCCACCGAAATGCAGCTGTCGCGTTGGCCGTGCACGGTCGAACAGCTCCGACTGCATCAGGATTTCCTTGTGCAGCATTTCCATGTAGCGCTCGACCCGTGCCTGGTTGCGGGTGACGATCTTGTTGCAGCCGCAGTAGTAACAGAGCGAGTGACAGAACGGGATGTGCACGTAGAGCGACAGTGGAGCCCCGCCCGCGTTGCTGTTCAGGGCATTGGCGCGGTAATCCGCCTCTCCGAGACGCTCGCTGAACTGCAGGGCCGTCGGGTAGGACGTGTAGCGTGGGCCACGTCCGTCATAGCGTTCGATCAGTTCCTGGTCGAAACAAATGGCGGGCGGTGCTGAGTTGGTTGCAGGTACGTTTTTCATGGCGCCGATACTGGCCGAAGCGAAAGGCTGATTATATGGGTATTTGCACTTATGATGCAGCGGTCAGCCGCGCCTCAGTCCGTGTAAAAGGTACAGGCTGGACGTCAGCAACAGCATTGCGGTGGCCTGGTGACTGACCGCCGGCAAAGTTGGCACCGCCAGCACCACGGTGGAGATTCCCAGCAACACCTGCAAAATCGCCGTTACGAGCATCGCGTTCGTGCCGCCGCGCGCACGCCGCGGCAATTGTGCGCCTCTCGCCCGGAACCAGTAGATGGCGATTAGCGCGATCGTGGTGAGAGCAAGAAGTCGGTGATCGAACTGCACCGTGGTCAGGTTATCGAAGAAATTGCGCCACACAGGGTCAAGCGCAAACAGGCCGGGCGGAATCCAGTAGTCGCCCATTTTCGGGAACGTGTTGTAGATGAGTCCGGCGTCAAGCCCGGCAACGAACCCACCCGAGATGATCGTGATTGCGATCAATGCCGTTAGCGCCACTGTCCATCGATACCACGGATGGGGCACCCCCAGGGGAATACCGTGCAACAGTGACTGGGCACGCCAGAACATCAATGCGTATACGAGGAACGCGGCCGAGAGGTGCGCCGTCAGCCGGTAATGACTAACCTGCGGCGCGTCCACCTGGCCGCTTGCCACCATGATCTTGCCAATAACGGCCTGCACGCCGCCAAGCGCCAGAATCATCAGATACCACGGCAGCTGGCGCAGAGTGATGTAGCGGCGAGACACGAAGTACGTCAGTGGAAGCAGGAAGACGAAACCGAGCAGCCTGCCGAGCACGCGATGCAGGTACTCGAGCCAGAAGATTCCCTTGAAGTCGTGCACGTCCATGTACGAATTGACCTTCTGGAATTCCGGCGTCTGCTTGTAGATTTCGAAGACGCGCTGCCACTCTGCGTCGGACAGCGGCGGCAGCGTTCCCATGATCGGTCGCCATTCCGCCATAGACAGACCAGAACCTGTCAGGCGAGTTACTCCGCCGAGAACGACCATCGCGAATACGAGGCCGCAACAGACAAGGAGCCAGGTAGCAATCGCCCTGTGACGGCTCTGGATGACTGGTAATTCGTTCATAACGTGCGCAATCGCTGGACTTCGACAGGCGCGCAATCATAGCAGCCGCCGCGCCGACTTTGTGGAGTCGCGTGCTATTCTCGCGCCGTGAGAATCCGCCACTGCAACAACCTCATGGATTTCCGCCAGATTGCCAGGCGCAAATTGCCTGCGCCGGTATTCCACTATCTCGATGGCGGCGCCGGTTGCGACTCGGTACGCAAGCTCGGTCGCAGCCATGTAAGGCGTCGCGGGTGACTCGTCATAATTTGCGCAAAGCCGCGCAAATCCATTCGCAGCTGGAAGCCGGCGGAAATCCTGCTGCGTTGCGGCAAGTCGAAAAAAGCCTTCTAAAAAAAGGGTCTTAATTATTTGTGTAATACTCCGACCGCATACTGTCGTTCCGCAAACTTGCGTCGACGGCAGGAGTTGCGGTTACGATTGGCATTCTGCACCGTTGCGGCGAGATCGTGCCGAGTGGGCAGGCGGGTTGTATTGAGGTAACTATGTCAGAAGAAAGAGTTTCAGGGACCGTTAAATGGTTCAACGATGATAAGGGATTCGGCTTCATCGAGCGCGAGGATGGCAAGGACGTCTTTGTTCATCACAGCGCTATCGTTGCGGAAGGATTCAGGACGTTGAAAGAAGGCCAGAAGGTTACGATGGAAGTAACCCAGGGCCAGAAAGGACCGCAGGCGGAAAACGTCATCCCTGAATAGGCGATGACAAGTCGGGCCGCTGTGCGAGTTGCCGACACCCCCCAGCGAACCCCCCCGTCAGGCAGGTCGTGAAAGGACCTGCCCAAGCGTTCCTTTGCGTGCGTGGACGCGGTCTGCTTGATGCGCCGGTCGCGGCCTAGTGACCGGCGGTAACGCCGTCGTACAGCAGTTTGCAGCCGACGACAAAAAGAACCACGTACATGAGGCGGAAAAAGAAACTGTCCGACACACGCCGGTGCAGCCATACGCCGGTGTAGACACCGACCGGCGCCAGCGGCGCAAGTACCAGCGACGTCGCGAGATTCTCGGTCGACAACTGTCCCAGCCAGCCATACGGCAGCAACTTCACGTAGTTGATTGCAGCGAACAGCAGTACCGTTGTGGCGACGAAGTCCGTGCGGTCGAGCGGTCGCCTCAGCAGGTAGATGCTGATAGGCGGACCGCCCGCATGAGCAATGAAACTCGTGAAGCCTCCGGCGGCACCGGCGGCGATCCCGACAGGCGGCGGGAAATGCGGCAATGCTGAATCCGGTTTGTGACGTGTCGAGTAAACGTAATGCGCGGTGAAGGCGATCGCGACGAGACCTACGATGATCCTTACCGTCGCCGCACTCATGAAGCCGAATGTCAGCGTACCGGCGGCTATACCGACCATCGAGGCGGGGATGAGGATTCGCAGTTCCGGCCACAGCCATCTGCCGCGGTATGCCCAGAGACCCACCAGGTCCATGAGACAGAGGATGGGCAGCAATACGGCGGCTGCCTGCAATGGCGACACGACCAAAGCCATGAGTGGCACGGCGAGCACCCCGAGTCCTCCGCCAAAGCCACCCTTCGCGATACCGAACAGCAGCACGGCCGGAATGGCAGCCACGTAGAACCAGGGGTCTGTGATCAAGGGCTGCTCCTGCCGGCGGACTTACCGGCCCCGGGGATTCATGCTTTAATCGGAACCGGCGGACAATCGTAAACAATAGTGAAACTCAGAATCCGTGACAATTCCGTGGGACTGCGCCTGACGCAAGACGAAGTCGAGACCCTGCGGAAGCAAGGCGTAGTGTCGGCGCGCACGGGTTTCCCTGGCGGGCGCGAGTTGCGTTACGAGTTAGAGAGCAGCCCGGCCAGCGTCGCTCCGGCCGCTTTCTTTTCCGACAACGTGCTCACCGTGCGCCTGCCCGAGACAGCCGTGCTTGCCTGGGCCACCACCGAGCAGGTGACCATCGAAGGCGAGCAGGTGCTCGTGGACGGTGAAAAGCTCGTGATCGCCGTCGAAAAGGATTTTGAGGGCTGCATGCGCCTCGACGAAGATATGGAAGGCCGCGGTAAGTGACGACTCCCCGTTACGTCGGTTTCGAAAAGGCGTCGATCGAGTTTCTCGAGCAGCTCGCCGCCAACAATAATCGCGAATGGTTCAACGAACACAAGGCTCGTTACGAGGCGCAGGTGCTCGACGTGGCACTGCGGTTCATCCAGTCAATGCAGGATCCACTTGCGCAATTCGCACCGCGTTTCACCGCGATTCCGCAGCGAGTGGGCGGGTCGTTGATGCGGGTATACCGGGACACCCGCTTCTCGAAGAACAAGCTGCCTTACAAGACCAATATCGGCATCCAGTTTCGCCACGAGCAGGCCAAAGACGTTCACTCTCCGGGCTACTACGTGCATGTCGATCCCGAGCAGGTGTTTCTTGGCGTGGGCATGTGGCGGCCCGAATCAGATGCACTGCATGCAATCAGGCAGCGTATCGTTGCAAGGCCTTCCGAATGGAAGAGTGCCCTCGGCGATCCGAAGTTCCGCCGTCACTTCGAACTCGGTGGTGAGTCGCTGAGTCGCCCACCGCGGGGATTCGACAAGGACCACGAACTCATAGGGGATATCAAGCGCAAGAGTTTCATCGCAGTCAGAAATCTAGACGTCGAGGATAGCTTTAGCCCCCAATTCCAGCGTAAGGTGGAAGCGTCTTTCATTGCGGCGGCGCCGTTCATGAAATTCCTGTGCAAAGCGGTTGGTGTGCCCTTCTAAAGGAATGAAGCGATGACAGTCTTCAGTAACCCGGCGTTCGATAATCATGAGCGCGTGCTTTTTTGCCGCGACGAACCTACCGGTCTCTGTGCGATTATCGCGATCCATTCGACGGCTCTCGGTCCGGCGGCGGGAGGAACGCGTTTGTGGACCTATGCCAACGATGACGAAGCGCTCTACGACGTGCTGCGGTTGTCACAGGGCATGAGCTACAAGAATGCGATGGCGGGTTTGAAATTCGGGGGTGGAAAGGCCGTTATCATGAAGACGGCCGACTTCGATGCGAACGACGCGCTGTTCGAGCGTTTCGGCGAATTCGTGGAAACGCTTGGGGGCGACTACGTCACGGCCGAAGACGTCGGCATGAGCGTGGAAATCATGGAAACGATCGCTCGCAGGACGCGTTTCGTATCCGGGTTGCCGTTGCAGTCGGGCAAGGCCGGCGGCGATCCGTCGCCAAAGACCGCGTACGGTATCTATTGCGGCATCCACGCCGCGGTTAAGGCAAGGTTGGGTAGCGATGACCTGGAAGGGCTGCGGGTTGCCGTCCAGGGAGTCGGACACGTGGGCTATTATCTCTGCAAGCTGTTGCATGAAGCCGGCGCCGCCCTGGTAGTTTCCGATATGGATCAGACACGCGTCGACAGGGTGTGCGGTGAGTTCTCTGCCGAGCCTGTCGCGAGCGCCGAAATACTGGATGCCGACGTCGACGTGCTCGCGCCGTGCGCGCTCGGTGCGATTCTCCACGAGGAATCGATCCCCGGCATAAAGGCCCGAATCATCGCCGGTGGCGCGAACAATCAGCTGCGCAGCCCGGAAGACGGGCAACGCCTGGCGGATGCGGGCATCCTTTATGCGCCCGACTACGTAATCAATGCCGGAGGCATCATCAACGTAGCATGTGAATATTTCGGGGATGTCGATGACGCAGGGGTCACGGATCTCGTTGCGCAGATTGGGCCGCGCCTGGCAGGCATCTTCGAGGAAGCGGCACGTACGGGCGAACCGACGAACGTCATCGCCGACCGCCAGGCACGCAAGATCATCGCCGACGCGGCCTGATGTGGCCTCAGGCGCCGATGGCTTTCTGCAGTTCCCGCAGCAGTGTCTTCGGGTTCGGTCGGTCGATGATGTGCTTCGATAGCTCGACGTAGCGAATAATGCTGTCCGCATCGATGACAAGCGATGTCGGCCAGATCGTGTCGCTGCCGTATTCGGTGTAGTAGTCCTTCGGGACGCCAGACTCGAGAAGCAGTCCGAGTTTGCGAGTCGCTGCCAAAGATTCGTCGAGCCAGAACTCGAATTCCACGTTGAAGAACTCGGCGACGCGCTTGGTGGTCTCCTGCGGCTTGGGTGTCACGAATATCAACTTTGCGCCGAGATCGACGATGTCCTTGTAGTAGCGGGTCAGGTTTTTTACCTGCCGGCTGCAGAACGGGCACCAGTTGCCGCGCACGAAGATCATCACGACCGGGGTTCCGCGCAGCTCCCGGGTATCGAGCGGATTGCCGGCCTCGTCCGCCGCCGTAAACTCCGGCAGCGGCTTGCCGCGCCGCAGCTGATCGGGCACCGGCCGCGCTCCTCGCATGCGAAAATACAGGTAGCCCGCGCCGGCGATCAGTAACAGGACCACGAGGCCCGCCAATATTTCAGTCATGCGTCGCAACCTCCCTTGCCGCATCAGTCGTCGTAAGTACGAGCTTGCCCATGTGGCGGCTGCTCTCCATTATTTCGTGCGCCGCCGCTG